>NZ_DFRG01000275.1:0-19747 GCF_002378135.1 Thioclava sp. UBA3469 | reverse complement strand
CCGGCCATCGCGTCACGGCGGCTGTGCCACGGCTGATCCTCGGCCTGCAAGCCCAGCGCCGCAGCCACGCGGTTGCGCACCGGCTGCGCCTTGTCGCCCAGCGCCGCATCGGTACCGACCGCGCCATGCAGCGAGACCCGGCCCGCGCCTTGCATCACGGCCATTCGCGCCGCCGCGTCGATCAGCGGCTGCCCCCAGGACGCCACCAGCGCGCCGAAGGTCACCGGCAGGCCGATCTGGCTGCGAGTGCGCCCGGCCATCACCGTCTCGGCCTCGCGCCCGGCCAGCGCGCCGGTCACACGGATCACGCGCCGCAGCCGCGCCGCGATCACGGCAAGCGCCTGCGTCATCAGAAGCGCCGTCGCACTGTCGATAATGTCTTGCGATGTCGCTCCCCAATGGAGCGCCTGCCCCGCCTCTTCCGAGAGCTTGCCGCGCAGATCGCTCAGCAGCGCCGGAACCGGCACGCCATCGCGCGCGGCTCCTGCGGCCAGCGCGGCGGGATCGGGCTGGTATCCATGCAGCTTTTCCGCAATCTCGGCAGCGGCAGCCTCGGACACGACATCTTCGGCGGCGCAAGCCTCGGCCAATGCCACCTCGACACGCACCATTGCAGCCAGCAGCGCAGCATCGCCAAGCATCGCACCCAGTTCCGGATCGCCGTAGAGACCGGACCAGAGCGGGTTGTCGAGGGGCGACAGGCTCATGCGGCCCCCTTCATCGGCAGCGCGAGGATCTCGCGCGCCTGCTGCCATGTGGCAACCGGACGGCCCGCCTTTTCGCACAGATCGACCGTGCGCTGCACCAGCGCCGCATTCGAGGGCGCGAGCGTGTCCCGATCAAGCCGGATGTTGTCCTCCAGCCCGGTGCGGCAATGGCCGCCGGTCTCGATGCACCATTGGTTGACGATCGCCTGCCCCGGCCCGACACCCGCCGCGCACCATGTCGCCTCGGGCAGCACCCGCGCACGGGTCTCGCGCATGAAATCAAAGGCCGCGCGGTCGACGGGCATTGCGTTCTTCACGCCCATGACGAATTGTACATGGACATTCGCGGGCAGCCGCCCGTCGCCGACCAGTTTCGCGGCCTGAAAGATGTGGCTGAGATCGAAACACTCGATCTCGGGGCGCACGTCGTAGGTCTTCATCTCGGAAGCCAGCCAGTCGACCAGATCCGGCGGGTTCTCATAGACCCGCGTCGGGAAGTTGTTCGACCCGACCGAAAGCGAGGCCATGTCGGGCCGCAAAGGCAGCATCCCGCCGCGCGTCTTGCCTGCGCCGGAGCGCCCACCCGTCGAGAGCTGCACGATCATGCCGGGGCAATGCTGGTGCAGCCCCTCCATCAGCCGCGCGAAGCGGTCGGGGTCGGAACTCGGCGAGCCGTCCTCATTGCGGACATGGCAATGCGCGATGGTCGCGCCCGCCTCGAACGCGGCCTGCGTCGACTCGATCTGCTCGGAGATCGTGATCGGCACAGCGGGGTTGTCGGATTGCTGCGGCACGGAGCCGGTGATCGCGACACAGATGATGCAAGGGTCCTGGGTCATGGCTCAGATATCGAAGAAGACGGTTTCGCCTGCACCTTGCAGACGGATTTCGAAGCGGTATTCGCCCGGCCCGGTCGCTTCGGCGACCATCGTGGCGATCCGGTCGCGATGCTCGATCCGCGCCAGAAGCGGGTCGCCCGACAGGTCGTCCTCGGGGAAATACATCCGGGTATGGAGCCCGTGATTGATCCCGCGCGCGAAGATCCAGAAGGAGATATGCGGCGGCGTCTTGCGGTCGCCCGAAAGCGCAATCGCGCCGGGCTTGATCGTCTCGAAGGTGATCTCGCCGGTGGTGAAATCGGCGGGAACACGGCCGAAACCGGAGACAGCCGGGTCGGCCCCCTCCTGCCCCGGATAGATACCGGCGGCGTCAGCCTGCCAGGTCTCGACGAGACAGTCGCGCAGCGGCAGATCGCCCCCGTCGACGACGCGACAGGTGATCTTGATCCGGTCGCCTTTCGCCTCCGGCCCGGCGATCTCGCGGCCCAGCGTCTCGAAGGGCACATCCTCGATGCCGCAGGCTTCGGGAGCCAGACCGATATGGACGTAAGGCCCTGCCGTTTGCGAGGGCGTCAGGATCGGCTTGTCGAATTTCTGCACCATCACAATCCCTCCGGGCGGTTTTCGAAATGGGTCTGGCGGTGGCCGCGCAGCACGATGTCGAAGCGGTAGGCAATCGCGTCCATCGGTTTCGTCTCGCTCATGTCGAGCGCCGCGACGAGCCGGTCGAGCGCGGCCTTGTCGGGGATCGTCTGTGCGATCGGGCAGCGTGCGATCAGCGGGTCGCCCTCGAAATACATCTGGGAGATCAGACGCTGGCCGAAGCTGTGGCCGAAGATCGAGAAGTGGATATGGGCCGGGCGCCATTCGTTCGGGCCGTTGGGCCACGGATAGGCGCCGGGCTTCACGGTGCGGAACGCGTAGGAGCCGTCTTCGCCGGTGATCGTGCGCCCGCAACCGCCGAAATCGGGATCGAGCGCCGCCAGATAGCCGTCTTTCTTGTGGCGGTAGCGCCCGCCCGCATTGGCCTGCCAGATCTCGATCAGCGCGTTCGGGATCGGCCGGTTGTTCTCGTCCAGAAGCCGACCGTGCACGATGATCCGCTCGCCGATGGCGCTGGCGCCGGGGCGCGCGTAGTTCAGCAGAAGGTCGTTATCGAGCGCGCCGAGCTTCATATGGCCGAAGGTCGGCCCGGTCTCCTCGCTGGGCGAGCTGTCGAAAGAGATCAGCGCGCGCTCTGGGCTGCGCAGCACAGAGGTCTTGTAGGCTGGCGTGAAGAGAGGCGGATGGATACCGGCCTCGCGGGGGATCAAACGACCGGTCATTGGCCCATCTCCTTCAGCGTTTCCTTGATGATCTTGATCGCGTGATTGGCGCGGGGCACGCCCGCGTAGACCGCGACATGCAGCATCGCTTCGCGCAGGTCCTCGGGGGAGGCACCCGTGTTGACGGTGGCGCGGGTATGCATGGCGATCTCCTCGTGATTGCCCTGCGCTGCCAGAAGCGCGATCGTCACGATGGAGCGTTCGCGCGGCGTCAGGTCGGGCCGCGACCAGACCGAGCCCCAGGCGCCTTCGGTGATGAATTCCTGAAACGGCGCGTCGAACTCGGTCTTGCCCGCATCGGCGCGGTCGACATGGGCGTCGCCCAATACGCGACGGCGCGTTTCCATCCCTGCTTCATATCGCTCAGACACGCTCATGCTCCTTCAGAAATTCAGTGATGAGGCGCGCCAGTTGCTCGGGCGCCTCGATTGCGGGAATATGCCCCGCGCCTTCAATCAATTCGGCCCGCGCGCCGGGAATGGCGGCGGCCATCTCCATGACCTGCTCGGGCGGGGTCGCGCCGTCATGGCTGCCCGCGATCACCAGCGTCGGGGCGGAAATCTCGGGCAGCGCGTCGCGCAGATCGGCCCCGGCGAGCGCCGCGCAGCAATTCGCATAGCCCTTGGCGTCGGTGCGCGCGACCTCCGTCACCCAAAGCGCGCAATCGGGATGGGCGCGGAAGGTGGGGCCGAACCAACGCTCGATCACGCCTTGCGCCATCGCGGGCAGGCCTTGGCTTTCCAGGGTGGCGATCCGCTCGGCCCAGCTTTCTTCGGTGCCGATCTTCGCGGCGGTGTTGCTGAGCACCAGCGCGCGCACGCGTTCAGGGGCGATCCGCGCGATCTCCTGCGCGATCATGCCGCCGATCGAACAGCCGACGAAAACCGCCCGCTCGATGCCCAGATGATCGGCCACCGCCAGCGCATCGCGCGCCAGATCGGTGATCGTGGGGGCGGCGTCAGAGGTCGCGCTCAGCCCGTGGCCGCGCTTGTCCATGCGCACCAGACGATAGCCGGAGAGCGGGGCGACAAGCCCATCCCACATCCGTAGATCGGTGCCCAGCGAGTTCAGACATATAACCGGAACGCCCTGTGCCACACCGTCTTCGCGGTAATGGATATGGCCCCAGTCGCAAATAAGTGCGTGCATCCTCTTCCTCCCACCATAATCTTTTCTGAAGTTTTCGCTTGAGCCAAATATAAAATGCACGTTAATCCATAACCCCATGGCTATGCATAAAGGTCTCAAGCTGCGGCACATCCGCGCCTTTCTCGACACGATCGAGGCGGGCGGCGTGTCGGCTGCGGCACGTAAACAGGGGATTTCACAGCCTGCCTTGTCGAAAACCCTCTCCGAGATGGAGGCGATGCTGGGCGGCGCGCTTCTGGAGCGGCGCGGGCGGCGCCTGACGGTGACCCCTGCGGGCGAGGCGTTTCGCCGTCATGCGATTCAGGCGTTGCAGGAGCTTGAGGCAGGCGCCGCTGCGCTGAGCGGCGACGGGATCGGCGACGTGATCAATGTGGGCGCGCTGCCGACCGTGGCGGGCTCGATCTTTCCGGGCGTCGCGCTCGACTTCAGCCGTGCCCATCCGGGCATGCGGCTCTCGATCAGCACCGGGCCGAACCTGTATCTGCTCGACCGGATCCGCTCGGGTGCGCTGGATCTGATGATCGGGCGGATGCCAGCGGCGGGGGACATGCCGGGGCTGCGCTTCGATTTCCTCTATGAGGAAGAGGTCATCCTCGCGGCGCGCGCGGGCCATCCTTTCGCGAACAGCCCCGCCCCCGAGGCGCTGCGCCAATGCGACGTGATCCTGCCCACGCGCGGCGCGATCATCCGGCGCATCGTCGACGATTATCTGGGCGCACAAGGCATCACCGAGCCGCGCTGCCCGATCGAGACTGTCTCGCTCGCGACCGGGCTCGGGCTTCTGGAAGGGTCGGATATGCTGTGGTTCATCTCGCGCGGCGTGGTGGCGCGCGAACTGGCCTCGGGGCTTCTGGTGAGCCTGCCGCTGGGCGCGCAGTTCATGTCGGGCGCGGTCGGGCTGACGATGAAACACGAGATGACCGAGCGTCCCGAAGTCGCCCGGCTGACCGCGATGATGCATGAGGCCGCCCGGCTGCGCGAGGCGACAACACGCTGAGGCGCGGGCAAGCCGCCCTGCCCCGGCGTATTACACCTCAAAAGGCGTTATGATCCGGGCGAGGTCGCCGCAGCGCGCGCCTGTCTTTGCGCTTGCCTGCGCGCCTTGAAGGCCGCGACCAGACGCGGGATGCGATGTTCCTTGCCGCGGCTGGCGAGATGGTCCTCCATCACCTTGCGGTAAAGGTAGATATCCTTGCGGCCTCGGGTCGACCGATAATACCAATCCTCGCTCAGCTCGCCCGTGACCGCGCGCGCGATGACCGCCTTCAGAAGCTCCATCCGGCGCAGCACCAGCGCCGTCTTGTGCCCCTGCCCGAATGCCTTGAGCAGCGTGACGTTATCGCGCGGCAGACGCCCGACCTGTCGCATATCCTCTTGCAGGAACGGATCGCAGATCACCCAGACCCTGGCCGCCGCACCACTATGCTCCGCCGCATCCGAGCGCGGCAGCGACCAGTCCTGATCGCGCCCCCGCGCAAAGCGCCGCTCCCACGGGACCAGATCGCGCGCGAGCGTCGTCTGTGGGCTGAAGGCCACCACGTCGCAGCCCGGCGCCAGATCGGCGAAGGCCAGCGCGCCGAAGCCGCCCATCGAGGTGCCCGTCATCACGACCCGCGCGTATCCTTCGAAAAAACCCTGATCGCGCAAAGCCTCCATCCGGGCGATCAGCCGCGCGTCGCGAAACCATGTCGGGCCTTGCGCGACCACGCCAAGATGGCTCCAGGCATTATCGCGGATGAATTTCTCGGCCCATGGCCGGATGTCATAGCCGGGATAGCCCGCATCCGAGAGGTTATCGAACGTCACGACCAGCGTGGCCGGATCGCGCGCGACATGGATCAGCGCATGAGCCCCGAGCTTTTCATAGAAGCCGTCGCGGGGACCGGCGGGAAAAATCTCGCGATACCAATCGGGCAGCTTCTCCTCGAGCCCGGTTTCGCCCCCTGCGGCGTCGTCTTCGAAATCATCGGCCATCGAGATCGCTTTTTCCTGCTCGGGATCGGTTGAGGTCTGACATTTTTTCTTGCGCCGATCAATTACATACGGATGGTTTGGTGCTATCGTCACGGCGAATGCGAGATAAGAAAAACCAAAGAGATCGGGCACATTTATGGCAACAGGGAAGCGGAGCGCAGAACGTGGCCTGAGCCGCAGGATGCGGAGTGGGTCGAACCCGTCATATTGTGAACGAGATTTCGTGCATTCTCGCGCCCATTGGACGCCCGACGTCTCCACCGAACTTACCGGATACCGCCCCCACGCAGCCTGACCGCCGCGAAAGACCTTTCCAAACAGGAGCCTACCCTTGTCCCAACTGCCGACGATCGCGACCCTGTGGATCGGAGACCGCCTGTCCTGGCTCGAACAGCTGAGCCTGAAATCCTTCGTCGATGCCGGCCATGACACGCTGCTTTATTGCTACAACCTGATCCCGAACGCCCCGCCCGGCGTGACGCTGCGCGACGCGCGCGAGATCTTTCCGGGCGACGAAATCATCCGCCACAAGCGCACCGGCAGCCCCGCGATCCATGCCGATCTGTGGCGCCTGCATCTGATGGAGAAGACCGATTACATCTGGGTCGATGCCGATGTGCTTTGCGTGAAACCCTTCGATTTCAAAGATGATTACGTCTTCGGGCTGGAGAAGCCGCACCTGATCTGCAACGCGGTGATGCGCTTGCCTGCGGAGTCGCAGACGCTGCGCGGGCTGCTGGATTTCGTGGCCGACCCCTATGCGATCGGGCCATGGCTGAAAGAAGAACAGCAAGAGGAACTGCGCGCAGCCCGCGACCGCGGCGAACCGGTGCATTTCTCCGAGCAGGAATGGGGGCTGACCGGCCCTGCCGCGTTGAGCCACTTCCTGCGCGAGACCGGCGAATGGGACCATGCGCTCTCGCAACAGGCCTTCTATCCGATCCCGTTCAAGAACCGGAACAAGATGATCATGTCGCGCTTCGACGTGGAGACGGATTTCCTGACCGACGAGACCTATGCGGTGCATATGTGGGCGCGTCGGATGAAGCCCCGTCTGGAAGAGGCCGAGAACAACCGCCCCCGGCGCGGCAGCTACATGCACAAGGCGTTGCAGAAGCACGGGATCGACCCGTCCGGGGCCCCGATCCCACCCAAGGTGAAACCCGTCGACGCCTGAGACGGTGGGGGGCTCCGGCAGTCGACGCGGGGTGCGAAAGCGCAGGCCCTGCCCGCGCCCAGCCTTGACCTCGACGGTCCGCTGACCCATCTTTTTGCTCAGATGCAGGTCACACTGAACGCCCGAGTGCTCGAACCTGCATCCAGATGATGTTAGCCTGCTGTTTCATTGACCCGGCTTGCAGCCACAGACAATCCGCCTTTGCTGTTCAGCCCGGAGGAGGTCCGCCATCAGCGCTCAGATACTTGCTGCAGTGATACTCTTGCCCTTCGTGTTCGTCGCTCTCTACGCGGGCATTCACGAGTTTCTCCGGTTCAGATCGGAGGGACGCGCGAACTACGGTCTGATCTTCGATGAAGAAACGGGAACCTCCTACGTGACCGGCATCGCGGAAGAAGAGGACGCGTTCGACCCTGACGACTTCGACCCCAACGACTACAACGATCCCGAAGTCGCAGAGGAAACGGAAGAGAGCAAAACCTGACCGTTGCGGCCTCTGAGCCTTCTTTGTCGGCGCGACCGCTCACGGGCGGTGCCCCCCGGCCCTAAACCTTCACGCCTGAGCGCCTAGGGACGTGGCAAATGCCTGTGCGATGCGTTCGACGCGAGCGAACCCTCGCGGCAGTCTCCGATCAGCCATCCGCCTTCGTGACGCTCTGCGCGACCAGCCAGTCGCGGAATTTCTTTGCTTTCGCCGACGCGCGACGGTGAACCTTGATGTAGAAGCACTGTGGCGACACCACGCTTTCTGACCCGAGCGCGACGAGCTCTCCGGCCTCGATCAGGTGGCCGACCAGACCGTCCCAGCCAAGCAGAGCCCCCACGCCTTCCTTCGCCATTTGCAGCCCGATCATGTAATTGTTGACGGTGATCCGTTTGCCGGTCGGCTGCGGAGCGCCGAGCTCGGACAGCCAATCGGGCCATTCGGTCCAGCGATGGCGCTCGCGCGTGATGTGGATCAGCGGGACGCGGTGCAAGTCATGCGCGGAGGTGATGGCATAGCGCGCAGCAAAAGCCTCCGAGCCCACCGCGCAGATACGGTCCTGAAAAAGCTGCGTGCAGCTTTCGTCCCCCTCGGGAAACTCGCCGTAATGCAAGCTGAGATCGACGGTCGCTTCCAAATCCACCGCGTCGCTCACGATCTGCGAGACGTTGATATCCGAGTGGTTCAGCCAGAATTCCGTCAGTTTGGGAGTGAGCCACAAAGAGCTGACCGCGGTCGAGGCCAGCACCATCACGTCGTCCTCCGCGATGGGCCCCCGCATATCCCGGACCACGTCCGATATCGCCTCGAAGCTGCGCTGCACGGCGTTGAAAAGATAGGCCCCGGCCTCGGTCAATTCGACGCCGCGATGCTGGCGGCGGAAAAGCTGCTGACCAAGCTCCGTCTCGAGCGCCCGAATCTGATGGCTGACGGCGGTCGGCGTCACGTTCAGCTCTGACGCCGCCGCCTTGAAGCTTAATTTTCGGGCAGCAGCCTCGAAACAATTCAGTGAGCTAAGCGAGGGAAGATCATAGGGGCGCTGCATGATGTCGGTTTCGAACCATTCCGTGTCGAAATATGCCTCGGATGAGATAATCTCATTCGGGATGAGTATTTATGACGTTGAGAGACACGAAAAAGCAAATTTGAAATGAGGTGAAATCACGCTTGGATAGGAAAGGCCGCGCCCGTGACACCTCCTCTTGCCGATCTGCTCGCACATCGCAAACCCGGATATTCGCTCGACCGGGCTTTCTATACCGACCCGGGCATCTTCGAGGAGGATCTCGAGCATATCTACTACCGCGAGTGGCTTTATGCGATTCCGGCCTGCCAGCTGGTCAAGACCGGCGACTACGCGCGCCTGAAGATCGGGGCTTATGACGTCATTCTGGTCAAGGGCAGCGACGGCGAGATCCGGGGCTTTCACAACACCTGCCGCCACCGCGGCTCGATCCTGTGCAAGTCGTCCGGCGGGCGCGTGGCCAAGCTCGTCTGCCCCTATCACCAATGGGCCTACGATCTCGATGGCAGCCTGCTCTGGGCGCGCGAGATGGGGCCGGAGTTCGACCCGAAAGAACATCGCCTGCACGCGGTTCAGCCCCGCGATCTCTGCGGGCTGATCTATATCTGTCTGGCCGATGACGCCCCGGATTTCGAAGCCTTCGCGGCCATGGCGCGCCCCTATCTGGAGGTCCACGACCTGCACCGGGGCAAGGTCGCCTTCACCTCGTCGATCATCGAGGAAGGCAACTGGAAGCTGGTCTGGGAAAACAACCGCGAATGCTATCACTGCTCGAGCAACCACCCCGAGCTTTGCAACTCCTTCCCGCTCGACCCGGAAGTCGCGGGCGTCTCCGCCGATGGCTCGATCTCGCCCCGGCTTCAGGGGCATTTCGACCGCTGCGAGGCGGCGGGCGCACCGGCGCAATTCCGTCTGGGTGGCGACGGCCAATACCGTCTGGCGCGGATGCCGCTGCAGGACAATGCGGTCAGCTACACGATGGACGGTCAGGCGGCAGCGCGGCGTCCGCTTGGCCGCGTCGCTCTGCCCGATGCGGGATCGCTGCTGAAATTCCACTACCCGTCGACCTGGAACCACTTCCTGCCCGACATCACGCTGACCTTCCGGGTCATGCCGATCAGCCCCACGCAAACCGAGGTGACGACCTGCTGGATCGTGGATCGCGATGCGGTCGAAGGCGTGGATTACGATCTGCAGCGCCTGACCGAAGTCTGGATCGCCACCAACGATCAGGACCGCGAGATCGTCGAGGACAACCAGCGCGGCATCAACTCTCCCGCCTATACGCCGGGCCCCTACAGCCCGGACTGGGAGTCCGGCGTGATCCAGTTCGTCGACTGGTATGCCGACACCATGACCCGCGCGCTTGCCCCGCGCAGCGTCGCGGCGGAGTAGGCTCATGGCTGCAAATGCTCAACCGCTCCTTCAGTTCTGGACCGATGACGAACCGCTGGAATGCGTCAACTTCCTGCCCGAGGCCCCGAATACGGCGAGCTTCACCTTTCGTCCGCCCTCGGGGGCGCTGTTTCACTTCAATGCCGGGCAGTTCGTGACGCTGGAATTGCCGGTGGCGGGCGGCCCGCTGCACCGGACTTTCACGATCTCCTCCTCGCCGTCGCGCCCCACCTCGCTCACCGTCACAGTGAAGGCGCAACCGGACTCGCTTGGCACGCGCTGGATGCTCGACAATCTGCGCCCAGGCATGCGGATTAAGGCGTTGGGACCGGCGGGGATGTTCTCGAACGTCGTTCATCCGGCGTCGAAATACCTGTTCATCTCGGCCGGCTCCGGCATCACCCCGATGATGTCGATGACGACGCAACTCTATGATGCGGGCAGCGACCCGGACATCGTTTTCATCAACTGCGCGCGTCGTCCGTCGGAGATCATTTTCCGCGAGCGGCTGGAGCATATGGCTTCGCGCCTGCCGGGCATCGCGCTGACCTGGGTGGTCGAGGAACAGGACCGCTACGCGCCCTGGACCGGGATCAAAGGGCAGCTGAACCAGCTGATCCTCGGTCTCGCAGCCCCCGATTATCTCGAGCGCGAGGTGTTCTGCTGCGGCCCCGAACCCTTTATGCGCGCGGTGCGCGAGGCGCTGACCGGTCTGGGGTTCGACATGGACCACTACCATCAGGAGAGCTTCAACGCCCCGATCGCCGACCGCCCCGTCGAGCCCGAAGACGACGTGACCCCCGACGAGGATGCCGCGGTCGAGGTCATCTTCGCCAAATCCGGCAAGACCGCGAAGATCAAGGAGACCGAAACCCTGCTCGCCGCCGCGAAAGCTGCGGGCGTGCCGCTGCCGTCGGGCTGCACCTTCGGGGTTTGCGGCACCTGCAAGATCAAGACCAAGGGCGGTCAGGTCCACATGGTCCACAATGGCGGCATCACCGATGACGAGATCGAAGAAGGCTACGTTCTCGCCTGCTGCTCGAACCCGATCGGCGACGTCTCGATCGACGCCTGACAGCCCCCTGCCCTCAAGACCCGACCTCAAGGAGTCCGCCCATGTCCAGTGATCCGCTTCTGCAGCCCTATCAGCTCAAGCATCTGACGCTGAAGAACCGCCTGATGATCACGAGCCACGAGCCCGCCTACCCCGAGGACGGGATGCCCAAGGATCGCTACCGCGCCTATCATGTCGAGCGGGCGCGCGCGGGCGTGGCGCTGACGATGACCGCGGGCTCTGCTTCTGTTGCCCGCGACAGCCCGCCGGTCTTCAACAACATCCTCGCGTGGAAAGACGAGGTCGTCGGCTGGATGAAAGAGTTGACCGATGCCTGCCACGAGCACGATTGCGCCGTGATGATCCAGCTGACCCATCTCGGCCGTCGCACCCGCTGGGACAAGGCCGACTGGCTTCCGGTCGTCTCGTCGAGCCATGAACGCGAGGCCTCGCACAAGGCCTTCCCGAAGAAGGCCGAGGATTGGGACATCGCGCGCATCATCGAGGACTATGCCGACGCCGCCGAACGGATGAAAGCGGCAGGGCTCGACGGGATCGAGCTGCAAGCCTATGGCCACCTGATGGATCAGTTCTGGTCGCCTCTGACCAACGATCTGGACGGCCCCTATGGCGGCAGCTTGGAGAACCGTCTGCGCTTCACCTTCGACACGCTCAAGGCGATCCGCGCGCGGGTGGGCGACGAGTTCATCGTGGGCGTGCGCTACACCGGCGACGAAGACCAGCCCGGCGGCATTTCCCGCGCAGAGGGGCTGGAAATCTCGCAGCGTCTGAAAGACAGCGGCATGGTCGATTTCCTCAACGTGGTGAAGGGCCATATCGACACCGATGCGGGCCTGACCGACGTGATCCCGGTGCAGGGCATGCGCAGCGCGCCGCATCTCGATTTCGCCGGAGAAATCCGCGCCGCCACCCAGTTCCCGACCTTCCACGCCGCCAAGATTCAGGATGTCGCCACCGCGCGGCACGCGATCGCGGAGGGCAAGCTCGACATGGTCGGCATGACCCGAGCCCATATGGCCGACCCGCATATCGTCGCCAAGATCATGCGCGGCGAGGAAGAGCGCATCCGCCCCTGCGTCGGCGCGAATTACTGCCTCGACCGGATCTATCAGGGCGGCATGGCACTGTGCCTGCACAACCCCTCGACCGGGCGCGAATTGGAAGTCCCCCATGAGATCGCCAAGGCCGATGCGCCGCGCCGCGTGGTCATCGTCGGGGCCGGTCCGGCGGGGCTCGAGGCCGCCCGGGTGGCCGCCGAACGCGGCCATGAGGTCATCGTGCATGAGGCCGCCAACGATCCCGGCGGACAGGTGCGCCTGACCGCGCAATCCAAGCGCCGCCACGAGATGATCCAGCTGATCCAGTGGCGGTTCGCCGAGTGCGAGCGTCTCGGTGTGAGTTTCCGGTTCAACAGCTATGCCGACGCGGACACCATCCGCGCTGAACAGCCCGATGTCGTGGTGATCGCGACCGGCGGCCTGCCGCATACCGAAGTGCTGGATGCAGGCGACGATCTTGTCGTCTCATCCTGGGACATCCTGTCGGGCGACGCCCGCCCCGGCAGCAACGTGCTGATCTATGACGACGCTGGCGACTACGCCGCCCTGCAGGCCGCCGAGACCCTCGCCGCCAGCGGTGCCAAGGTCGAGGTCATGACGCGCGACCGCAATTTCTCCTCCGAGGTCATGGCGATGTCCCTGACCCCGTCCTTGCGCGAATTGCAGGCCCGCGACGTGACCTTCACCGTTCTCTGGAAACTGACGGGCGTGGCGAAGGACGGCAACGGCTTGGTCGCGAGCGTCGGCAGCGATTATGGCACCTTCACCCGAGAGCGGCAGGTCGATCAGGTTGTCGTCAATCACGGCACCCGCCCGCTCGACGACATCTATTTCGATCTTCGCGAAGACGCGACCAATCAGGGCGAAGTCGATTACGAAGCCCTGATCGCCGGCCAGCCGCAAACGGTCACGCGAAACCCGAGCGGCGTCTACCAGCTCTTTCGCATCGGAGACGCCGTGGCCGCGCGCAATACTCACGCGGCAATCTACGATGCCCTGCGGCTGATGCGCACGGTCTGATCTCGGTTGCAGGGGAACGGCACGCCCCGGCCTCCCACGACACGAGAGCCTGGGGCACACTGCGCTGGCTGCGGTCAGTGCAGGGATGGGGTCTGCCTTCAGGCCAACTGAAGCGCAAGACACCGCCCAAAGGCGGCATTTAACGCATTGATATGATTTAGAAGATTTGGTTGCGGGAGGGCGCAACCACCGTAGTCGACCCGAACTATGGTGTAGTATTTGAACAATTGACGCCTCCCGAAACCAAGGGAAAGGCGTTACAACCGTTTATCAAACACGATTTACAATGACTGTGCGAGCAATTCCCTATCGCGCAAATACGTGGGACAACCTATGCACTTGCCTGCGGAGGACTGCTTCGCGTAGGAGCCTTTTAGGTAGCTAGACTGCTCTCCGTGAGTGCCGGGCGGCGCTCGAAATGCGCTATAATGGCCAATACAGATATAAGACGAAGAGATGAAGACATACATTCTTACAATTGAACCACCGAATGGTAGCCGTATCTTGAATGCTCTTCGCGAATGCGAGCGACTAGACCTTTCGCCGGAGCCAGTCCAAGGCGTGACGTTGCAAGATGCTGATTTGAAAGCTGCTTACTCTCCGCTCGCCAACGTCCTGCGCATGAAACGTAGCCTGACGCCCGGCGAAATAGCCTGCTACCTTGGCCATCGGCGTATCTGGGCTAAAATGTTGGACGATGGAGAAGAATTTGCCTTGGTATGCGAAGATGATTTCAAGGTCCTCGATGACGATGGCTTCAGATCGGCGCTGGCTGCAGCGAGAAATCGAGAGGATTGGGCAGTCTTAAAATTCTTCGACTTCAGGCCGAAGCCGATCTGGAACTCTATCCCTCTAGGCCGCCTTTCTATGGTTGACTATAAATACCCGGCAGCCGGGGCGGTGTGTTACTTAGTTCGCGCCTCAGGCGCGGAAGCAATGCTGCGGCGTAAAAAGATCTTTCGGCCCGTAGACGTTGATTTTCAATATTGCTGGGAATTTGGAATTACGGTTCGCTCGGTCCATCCAAACCCTGTCGGCGAGATGGCAGAAAACCTGGGCGGTTCTTTGCTCGAAACAGCGCGCAAATCTGAGCGCCCCCGCCGCAACCCGCTCAGCGAAATCTGGAAAACGGTTGTTTCTGGAGAAAGAGAGATCCGGTCGGCCGCATATCGGGCTCGAGTTAAGAAAATGCAGCGCAATAATTCTTAGAAGGTATAGGGCAAGCGAATATTCTTCTTTTTCAACAACCGAAGGAAGGCTTTGCGCGAACGGGTTGGCCGCACCGGACTCGCAGCATCGAGTAAGTCTTCATCTGCCGCGTCTGCCTTAAAGCGCGTCAACCATTCCTCTGTCACTTCATCCCGTTGAACGCGTAGATCGCTTTCCACGTGTTCAGGCTCGCAAGCCCCAAGATATTTAGCGATATGTGCGAGAAAGGGATTAGCGTTCGGCACTAGATCCTCATACACAAATCCAGTCGCATCAAAACCCGTAATTCTCAAATAGTCTTCCCAAAAGCTATAGCTACGGGTGATCGTGAAGAGGCAGCGGGCGATCTGCTGAAAGTCGTATTCAGGCCTTCGTGTTTCATCGTTTCTTGCGGTCCACTGGCTGCTTTGCAGCGCGCGGGAAAAGGATACAGCTTGGCGAAGGCGATCGGCTCTGGTCAAAGTAATCAAGGCCACATCGTGGTGATTGTGGCAGTAAGCAATGAAGTCCATGCCGAATGCTTCCCGCATCTCATATAGATGGCGAGGAAAAATTTTGACATAAAACCCGGCACACCCCTCGCTGGATCTTTCAAGGGCGGCTTCGAAGTATGTCGAATAATCCGTCTTGCTTGGATCAATGCCTAACATCTTCGGATCGAGCCACTCCTTAGAATGCCCCAGCCCAGCATTGTGCGCAAGCGAACCAAGCCAGTTTGAGCCGCTTCGGCCTTCCGACAACACCAAAACTCCCTTGCGTCGCTTGCTCACATCAACCTCGGATTTGAAGAGTTCTTTCCCAACAGCCCACCAGCGGACAAACGTAAAAACGTTTAATATAGACAAACTGCAATCGAGTCGAGATTTGCATATCCTAGCCCTTGTTCCTACCCCACTCAGCAAAGGAATTCGCTTAAGGTAGCTCCAGAGTGCTCGCGCTTGACCGCTTGCTCCGAGAATGTAGGCGGTGCATTAATAGGAATATGGCAAGCGAATATACTGTTTTCGTAGCAGCCGAAGAAGGGCCTTGCGCGATCGCGCGGGACGCTCCGGCGCCGCAGCGTCCAAAAAGCTATGTCCAACCGCATCTATTGCAAAGCGCGAAAGCCACTCTTCGGTGCTGTTATCACGCTGGACCCGTAGCTCCGTAAAGGCCTCGTCGGGCGAAGACACTCCCAGAAAATTGGCGATATGCGCCAAAAATGGCTTCGGGTCCTTTACAAGGGCCTCATAAACGAACCTAGCCACCTCCAGATCGCGCGCCTTTGTATAATCATCCCAGAAACTGTAACTGCGTCCGATCATGAACAAGCATCGAGCGATTTCCTGAAAGTCGTATTCAGGCTCTCGTTGGGAATTTTTCCGCGTAGTCCACTGTTGGCTTTGCCGCGCGCGCGCGAAAGAAATTGCTTGGCGCAACCGATCGTCACGCGTCAAAGCAAGAAGTGCAATGTCGTGACGCCTTCGGCAATATGTAATGAAATCAACGCCGAAAGCGTCCTGCATTTCATAAAGGTGCCGTGGAAAAATCTTCACATAGAACCCTGCGCATCCCTCGCTCGCTCTTTGCAGAGCAGTCTCAAAGTAGGTTTCGGCATCCGTGCTGTAAGGATCGACCCCCAGTAGGTTGGGATCAAGCCACTCTTCAGATTTTCCGAGACGAGCGTTGAACGCAAGCGAGCCGAGCCAGGTCGATCCGCTTCGTCCCTCCGTCAATAGCAATATACCCTTGCGCCGTTTGCTCATCGCCAGCCCGAACCCGAATTGCTGTCATCCACTCGTGAGATAACAGGATCGAGGGTCGAGAAAAAGTGCATGCGTGTTCTTTGGGGGCCTGAGGCTCAACTTGGTGCCAACTCGCAAGGACGGGTGTGGTTTCAGTCAAATTTCTTACTATCGACCGCAGTGGAGTTATTTGATACCTCCTAACCTGTCTGAGCGCCCCTCAAGGACTACACTTGCATGCAACCGGAGAGGCGAACGCAGTAGATTCAAAGGGAGAATTCTCTATGAGATTTGCCACGCGTAAACTTCGCGCCTTAGGGTCACGAAAAATGCGCATGTTGCGGATAGTGCCCCCAACACCCCAGCAAGATCGTGACGGCCTCGCAATACCGATTCTCGTCCGCGACGTTGCCCCGTATGTCGTTGAGTGGCTGCAGTTTCATCACGCGGCTGGAGCGCGCCACTTCTTTATCTACGACAATGGTAGCACCGATGACACCTTAGCCCTGCTTCAACCGTTCGTTGAACAAGGCCTTGTGACAGTGCTGCCTTGGAAGCTAGTGGCGCGGGACGCTGAGACAGGTCGACAGTTCAATGCTCAAATCAGTGCTTTCGCGCATGCGATCATGACGTTCGGAATGAATTTTCAAAGGTTCGCTTTCATCGACATCGATGAATTCATTGTTCCGAAGCATCATTTAACGATCATGGATGCTGTCTATGCCGCAGGAAATCCAGTAAACCTCTCTCTAGGTTGGCATATGTTCGGACATTCAAACCATGAAACTTCGCCTCTTGGTGGTGTGATACGTAACTTCACCCAGAGAGCCCGTCTTCCCTACAAACTTCCAACCCGCCTATTACAGTATAAATGCATCGTCGACCCATGCGAAGTAACTTTAATCCACCATCATGAATTTGAAACGCTCACCATGCGAGATAATTCATCGAATGCTGTAGGAAAAGTTTCGCCAAATGGAAAGCGAAAATCCTTGGACTACTTCACCTCCGACAACCTACAGCTGAATCACTACTTTTGCCTTTCGCGGCAGGAAACGGACGAGAAGATCAATAGAGGCAGTGCGACATTCGAGACACCAGAACAACATCGGGAACGAATCCTGAAATTCGTCCGGGAAATCGAAAACGAAACTGAACACGACGTGAGCGCGATTAAATTTCTTGAACGCAGTGCGTCGAAAGCATGACAGTATTGGCGAACTACTGATATTGACACTGTTACAAAGGTCAGTCAGAGGCCTAGGCAACTAACCAGATTAGCGCTAGTCGCCTCAGTTTTTGTCACTATGAGCCCCAACAATGCGAAAACGAATTCTAGCGTACATCAACAATTAATCAGTTCTAAAGTCCTCTAGATCTATAGCTTTTTCCGCGATTTCGCGCGCCCGATGAGGCTCTGCAATGATCGCGCCGAGTGCAGCATGATAGCCTGCTGCTTTTCTTGCCATAGCGTCATTGGAAAGAGTTTCCCACGCGAAGTCAGCCTCCGCTTCAAGCTCTTCAATCTTTCCGCCTAAAATCCAGTCTGCAACGGCCATTCGAATACCCATGGGTTCCTCGGAAATTTTCCTGTGTGATTGCCCTGCATGATATCACACAGGCATAATCAGGTATAGACTACTGTTCACAGCCTGAGCTAATGAGATGAACTGCCTTCCCACCAAACGTTGCTATCATTGCGGGCAGAGGTGGAGAGAGGAGCATCTGATGGACATCAAGGTTCTGGGCATTGATCTGGGTAAGACCGTTTGCAGTCTTGCTGGGCTGGATGAAGCGGGAGCGGTTGTGTTTCGCAAACGGCTCCAGCGGCATCGGCTGTTGGACTTTCTTACTACGCTCCCGCCTTGTGTGGTTGCGATGGAAGCCTGCGGCGGGGCGCATCACATCGGGCGCTTTTGTCTTGAGAAGGACCATGAGCCTCGGTTGATGTCGCCGCTCTATGTCCGGCCCTATGTGAAGGTTCACAAGAATGACGACCGTGATGCGGAGGCGATTGCCGAAGCCGCGACGCGCCCGACGATGTCATTCGTTGCGATCAAATCGGAAGAACAGCTCGACCTTCAGGCTTTGCACCGTGCGCGGGAGCGCCTCGTGTCGGACAGGACGCGCTTGATCAACCAGGGTCGAGGCTTCTTGATGGAACGCGGCATTCGGGTTGGCACTGGGCGCCACGTCTTCCAAAAGGAACTTGCCAGATTGGCTGCAGAGGGCGCTTCCGATCTTTCCCCGCGAATGCGCCTGCTGGTGACTGACATGGCGTCAGAACTGGGCGTGATCAATGAGCGGGTCGCGGCGATCGATACCGAAATCAAGGCGCTGGCCAGGACAGATGCCGATATGCAGCGCTTGATGGAGATCCCCGGCATCGGTCCGACGATTGCGACAGCGCTCGTAGCAGCTGTCGGCACCGGCAGCTCTTTTGGCAAAGGTCGTGATCTTGCCGCATGGCTTGGTCTGGTGCCGCGGCAGGTCACGACAGGTGGCAAGGCCAAGCTGATCGGCATCTCGAAACACGGTAACCGATATTTGCGTAAGCTCTTCATCCACGGAGCTCGAACGGTGCTGCATCTCGTGCGTGACAGGACGTCGCCAATAACGGCTTGGGCAGACGCTTTGAAGGGGCGAGCGCATGTGAACGTCGCGGCGGTCGCCATGGCCAACAAGATGGCACGTATTGCCTGGGCCGTTCTGACGAAGGGTGAGAGATATCGGCCGAATGCCATGAGCGGCCTGTAGTCGGGCAAACCCGCAACCGTGACCTGCCACGGGATTTTTCCTTCACCATCGATTAGAGTCCGGCCCAAATTAACGACGGAAAATGAAGTGAACGAGTTTCACGGAAGAGCCGATCATCGGCATCCTGTCCGAGTATGCGGCAGGTGCGAAGTGCGCAGAGCTGTGCCGCAAGCACGAATTTTACCGTAAGCGGCGGCTGCATCCCACCCCAGGTTCAGCTTGACGGCTTGAAGTTCCACGGGAGAAGTTCATCAATGCGGCCTTGCGGATGGCCGGCGGCGATGGCCTCGAGGGTGGCCTTGAGATAGTCGAAGGGCTCGACGCCGTTGATCTTTGCGGTCTCGATGAGCGATGCGATGCGTCCCCAAGCGCGCCCGCCTTCGTCATGTCCGGCGAACAATGCGTTCTTCCTGTTCAGAGCGATGGGCCGGATCAGGTTCTCCACGCTGTTGGAGTCGATCTCCACCCGCCCATCGTGCAGGAAGGTCTGGAGCCCGTCCCAGTGCCGGTGGATGTAAGCGAGCTTCTCGCCCAGACGCGACTTGGCGGAGACACGCAGACGTTGCTGTTTTAGCCATTCACCGAACTCGACCACGAGGGGCGCTGTGCGCGCCTGTCGGGCCGAGAGCCGCTGTCCCGGCGCCGTGCCGCGAATGTCGGCCTCGATCTTGTAGAACTCGGCGATGCGGCGCAGCCCCTCGGCGGCGATCTCGGAGCCGTCGCGGTCGAAGACCTCCTTCAGCTTGCGCCGGGCGTGGGCCCAGCAATGCGCCACGCGGATCGGGTTGCCACCCTTGCGGGCGGGACGCGTCAAACGGTTGTAACCCTGG
>NZ_DFRG01000137.1:24264-29538 GCF_002378135.1 Thioclava sp. UBA3469 | reverse complement strand
CCTGTGGAACCGTGGCAATGACGAGCCGGCCCTGCGCTTCCTGCAGGATGGCAATGAGGCCGCATCGGCGGCGAAAATCGCCCTTGCCCGTGCCAGCGCCGTTGTCATTTCCGCCGGTCTTGGTATTCTTGGCGTGACCCCGGCTGAAGAGATGCGATAAACGCACGCCGCCGGGAACAGGCAAATTCCGGGTCAACCGGGCAAGGCCGGGCAACCGGCGGCGAGGCGACGAGCATGACGACCTACGACTACCGCGAGAGTGGGGGTTACGGGCATGAACACCCGCAGCCCCATTACGCGCATCCCGAAGATCCCGCTCCTGAACGTGCGCCACGCGTCGTGTCGCGATGGGTCAATGTGGCCGGCGCACTGACATCCGTGGCCATGATCGCGGGTCTGGTGGTCTGGGGCTACAAGCTGGCGATGCGCGATCTCAACGGCGTGCCGGTGATCCGCGCGATGGACGGGCCCGCCCGGATCGCGCCCGAGGACCCGGGCGGCGAACTTGCGCGCCATACCGGTCTGGCCGTGAACGACGTCGCTGGCACGGGGCAGGCGGCGCCTGCGCCCGAGAAAGTGACGCTCGCGCCCAGCCCGGAGGGCTTCACCGACGATGACAAGCCGATGGGCGAGTTGGCGGCAGAGGCCAAGGTGGCAGGCGATGAGGCCAACCCTGCGTCCAATCCGGCCGTAGAGGCCGCAATCGCGGCGCTCGAGCCTGCTGCGCTCAATGCCGATCCCTCGCAGGTGAAAGACGCGCCCGACATTCCCGTGAAGCCCGCGCTGATGAGCCCGGCCATGCCCGAGACGCGCCCCGATGCGGTCGAGCAGGAGGCAACGCCCGAGAGCGAAGCGGTCAGTGGCGTGATCCCGGCTACGGTTCCGGGCGTCTCGCGCTCGCCGCGGCCGCAGACCAAGCCGATGCGCGATCAGCTTCTGGCGGCGGCGCTGGAGCAGGCAGTGACGAAGCAGATGTCGGCGGGACAGGCCGAAAAAGGCGTTGTTGACATCAATCCTGCGGAACTGTCCGCAGGCACGCGCCTTGTGCAGCTTGGCGCCTTCGACACTGAGTCCGCCGCCAAGGGCGAATGGGACCGCATCGCCAAGCGCTTCGATGCGCTGATGTCCGGCAAGAAGCGCGTGGTTCAGAAGGCGAGCTCCGGCGGGCGCGATTTCTATCGCCTGCGCGTCGCGGGCTTTGACGACGTGACCGAAGCGCGCCAGTTCTGCGCCGCCCTCGTGGCCGAGCGGCAGAACTGCATCCCGACGCAGGCGCGCTGATGGGCGTCGCCGCGATCTTCGGCTGCGAGGGGACCGAGCTCTCCGCGCGTGAACGCGATTTCTTCCGCGAGGCCGACCCGTGGGGCTTCATCCTGTTCTCGCGCAATATAGACACGCCCGAGCAGGTCGCCCGGCTGACCGATGCGCTGCGCGGGGCCGTGGGGCGCGATGCGCCGGTGCTGATCGATCAGGAAGGCGGGCGGGTGCAGCGGATGCGCGGGCCCCAGTGGCGCGAATGGCTGCCGCCGCTGGAGCAGGCGAAGCGGGCAGGGGATGCGGCGCCGCGCTCTTTCTGGCTGCGCTCGCGGATCATGGCGGAGGAGCTGCGTGCGGTCGGCATCGACGTGAACTGCGCGCCCACCTGCGATATCGCGGGGCTTCTGACCCATCCGTTCCTGCAAAACCGCTGTCTGGGTAAGGATGCGGCCACCGTGATCGCCAATGCGCGCGCCACGGCCGACGGGCTGCTGGCGGGCGGCGTGCTGCCGGTGATCAAGCATATTCCCGGCCACGGCCGTGCGATCTCCGACAGCCACAAGGACCTGCCGGTGGTCGAGGCCTCCAAGGCCGATCTGATCGCGAGCGATTTCGCGCCCTTCACGGCGCTCGCTGATCTCCCGCTGGGGATGACCGCACATATCCGCTTCACTGCGCTAGATGACGCCCCCGCGACGCAAAGCGCGAAGATCATCAAGATTATCCGCGAGGAGATCGGCTTCGGCGGGCTCCTGATGAGCGACGATATCGGGATGGAGGCGCTGGCGGGTGGCTTCGGGACACGCACGGCTGCCGCGCTGGCTGCGGGCTGCGATCTGGTGCTCCATTGCAAGGGCGACATGCCCGCGATGGAAGAAGTGGCGATGGCCGCCCGGGCGATGAGCGAGGCGGCAAAGGCGCGCGCCGAGGCTGCGCTGGACCGGCGCTTGCCGCCCGAGACAGTTGACATGGCCGCGCTCGATGCCGAACTTGAGGCACTCTTGAGCGGCGGCATGGATGAGTGACACCGACAATCTGTTCGACTCGCAAACGGTAGCGGATCGGCTTCAGGCCGAGGCGCTGATCGTCGATGTCGACGGGTTCGAAGGCCCGCTCGACCTTCTGCTGACGCTTTCGCGCAGCCAGAAAGTCGATCTGCGCAAAATCTCCGTGCTGCAACTGGCCGAGCAATATCTGGCCTTCGTCGACCGCGCGAAGGCGCTGCGCATCGAGTTGGCCGCCGATTACCTCGTGATGGCGGCATGGCTCGCCTTCCTGAAATCGCGGCTGCTGCTCCCGCCCGACCCGGAGGCCGAAGGCCCCTCGGCGGAAGATCTGGCCGAGCATCTGGCCTTCCAGCTGGAACGCCTGCAGGCGATGCGCGAGGCGGCGGCGCAGCTGATGGCGCGCGACCGGCTGGGGCGCGACACCTTCGCGCGCGGTATCTCGGAAGAGGTCGAGCGCGTCCGCAAGGTCACCTATTCGGCCTCGCTGATGGACCTGATGCAGGCCTATGCGCGCATCCGCACGCGCGATGAATTCCGCCCCTATGCGTTCGATCGGACCAATGTCTTCACGATGGAGGAGGCGCTGGACCGGATGCGCGGGCTGATCGGTTTCGCGGGCGGCTGGTCGGAACTGACCACCTTCCTGCCCGACGGCTGGACCGCCGATCCCAAACGCCGACGCTCGGCCACCGCCGCGACCTTCGCGGCCTCGCTGGAGATGGCCAAGCAAGGCCAGATCGAGCTGCGCCAGAGCGATACGTTCCAACCCATTTCGATCCGGAAGAAAACATGAATGACGAGCCGGAACAGACTGAAGAAAAAGAAGAAACCCTTTTCGCGGCGCCGCCCATCGCCGCGCAGGAGCGAATGGTCGAAGCGATCCTTTTCGCCTCTGCCGAACCCGTCCGCATCCGCGAGATGGAAGAGCGGATGCCGCATGGCTGCGACCCCGCCGAGGCGCTCGTGCATCTGCGCAAGCGCTACGAGGGGCGCGGCGTGCGGGTGGTGAAGGTCGGCGACGCCTGGGCCGTGCGCACTGCGCCCGATCTCGCCTTCCTGATGCAGAAGGAGACGGTGGAGGAGCGCAAGCTGTCCCGCGCCGCCGTCGAGACGCTCGCGATCATCGCCTATCACCAGCCGGTCACTCGCGCCGAGATCGAAGAGATCCGCGGCGTCGCCGTCTCGCGCGGCACGATCGACCAGTTGCTGGAGATGGAATGGATCCGCTTCGGTCGCCGCCGGATGACGCCGGGCCGCCCCGTCACCTTCGTCGTGACGCAGGAATTCCTCGACCAGTTCAGCCTCGAGAGCGCCCGCGACCTGCCGGGCCTCAAGGAGCTGCGCGCCGCCGGTCTGCTGGACTCGCGCCCCCTGCCGGGTGCAGGCTCGGATGACGACGAGGAGGGCGAGGAGGACGAAGCCCAGACCGGCCAGTCCGAGCTGTTCGAGGATTGAGAGGGATCAGATGAACCTCAACCAGATCATCAACATGGTCATCCGGATGTTCCTGCGCCGCGGGATCAACTGGGGGATCAACAAGGGCGTCGGCATGGCCTCGAAGCGGGGCGGCAAGGGCAAGAGCGCGGGCCCGATGACGGCGCAGGAGCGCAAGCAAGCCCAGACCGCGCGTGAAGCGGTGAAGCGGGCACGGAAGGCGGCGCGGATCACGCGGCGGTTTTGAGGAAGGGAATGGGTGAGGTCAACGCTATCGAAGCAGCGCTCTACGAAAGCGTTCGTCAGTGGGTCTTGGCTCATCTTCCCTTTAACAAGAGCGATGTGGCGCTTGCGGCCTACGTTAACGGGCTGGACGCTCATAAACTGTTGGTCACGTACCACAACTGGCAGAGCCGTCTAATTTCTGAAGCGCCTAGAACGGTTCATGCCTCTGCCGCCCTGAGTGCAAATTCCTTGGCAGCGCAACATGCATTGGCTTTGAACGCGATCAGCGCGGACATATCCAAGGGCAATTCTCTGACGAAATATCTTAGTCGAGGAGTGACAATCTCGGCGCAGCTTCCCAGAAATCAAGCAAAATTGCAGAAACGCCGCGACCTCGATTTAATGTTGAACGATTGGGGCATCCATCATCTTCATTTGTCCAAAACCGTTGAGGCCGACGGTTTCGTTACGCGATCTGGACCGTTGCTGTTTGCGTATTTTCGAGAGAACGATGCTTATTTGCTAGATATTGCGGCGCATGGGAACTGGACTTCCGAGCAACTCGTAAAGGTGTTAATCGCTGAATTTCCCAACTCCGGGGCATTCGTCGAGATGCGAGGTGTTGCCGATCTTGGTAAGAAGCCAACTGAAGACGAGCGCCGTCGTCTGCGCAATGTGGCGATCAACGTTCCACTCGTGATTAACGGAACAGCCTATATGTCCACTGCGGGTATGGTAACTGCGGGAACATCCATCGCGGCTACGCGAGAAGCGGACCACGTTCTAATTGCTATCTCTGAGTTTGCGCGTATCTGGCATGAGACGCCCGAAAAAGTTCGTGCGGCAGTTAAAGAATCTGCGCATTCGCTGCCGGATACACCTGAGTTTGTATTTGACGTCATAGAAGATGCCGGGCCGATAGTCGTCGATAAGAAGTCAAACTCCGTCTTTCGGCTTCTTCCAGATGATGCGACAAAGGCTCAATAAGGGGTTCGGCTAGACTATCAGTTGCTACTCACCGCCCCTGACGTCGCGCCATGAAGGCGAGCCGCTCGAACAAATGCACATCCTGCTCGTTCTTCAGAAGCGCTCCGTGCAGTTTCGGCAGCAGGCTCGCGCCTTCGCGTTTGAGGTCTTCGGGGTTCAGATCCTCGGCCAGCAGCAGCTTCAGCCAGTCGAGCACTTCGCTCGTCGAGGGTTTCTTCTTCAGGCCCGGGGTCTCGCGGATCTCGTAGAACTGGCTCAGCGCCTCGGTCAGCAGGCGGTCCTTGATGTCGGGGAAGTGGACGGCGACGATTTCGCGCATCACTTCCGGCTCTGGAAAGCGGATGTAGTGGAAGAAGCAGCGGCG
>NZ_DFRG01000137.1:14640-23939 GCF_002378135.1 Thioclava sp. UBA3469 | reverse complement strand
CAGCGGCGCAGGAAGGCGTCGGGCAGTTCCTTCTCGTTATTCGAGGTGATGATGACGACGGGGCGGTGTTTGGCCCGGATCGTCTCGCCGGTCTCGTAGACGTGGAACTCCATCTTATCGAGTTCTTGCAGCAGGTCGTTCGGGAACTCGATATCGGCCTTGTCGACCTCGTCGATCAGCAGCACGACTTTCTTGCCCGCCTCGAAGGCCTGCCAGAGCTTGCCTTTGCGGATGTAGTTCTTCACGTCGTTGACGCGCTCGTCGCCCAGCTGGCTGTCGCGCAGCCGGCTGACCGCGTCATATTCGTAAAGCCCCTGCTGCGCCTTGGTGGTGGATTTGATGTTCCACTCGACCATCTCCATCCCGAGGCTCTGCGCGACCTGCCGCGCGAGTTCCGTCTTGCCGGTGCCCGGCTCGCCCTTCACCAGAAGGGGGCGCTCCAGCGCCACGGCGGCATTGACCGCGACGGTCAGATCGGGCGGGGCGACATAGCTGTCGGTCGATTGAAATTGCACGGGGAACACGCTCCGGTTTCGAGATCGCTGCGCAATGATCTTGCGCAAATCGTTTGCAACCTATCTGCGCCAAAATGCTGCCGCAACCCGGGCGTAAGAATTGATGAGGAAACACACAGTCCGGGCGAATGCGGACGTGACAACACTGTGTTCTTGGGGTATTGCCTCGCCCGAGGAGAGTTGGCCGATGGCGAATGACGATCATGGTGACGCCCCCGGCACGTATGAGAGGGCAGGTATGAGAGCTGAAGTATTCCTTCCGGATGATTATCGTCCGGCCGAGAATGAACCCTTCATGAATGACCGGCAGCTGGAATATTTCCGCAGAAAGCTTCTGGCGTGGAAGGCCGAACTTCTCGAACAATCCGCTGAAACGCTCGAAGGTCTCGCGGAATCCGCGCGCAACGTTCCCGATATTGCCGATCGCGCCTCCGAGGAAACCGATCGTGCGCTGGAACTGCGCACCCGCGACCGTCAGCGCAAGCTGGTCAGCAAGATCGACTCGGCGCTGCGTCGGATCGACAATGGCGAATATGGCTATTGCGAGAAGACCGGGGAGCCGATCTCGCTCAAGCGTCTCGATGCGCGTCCGATCGCGACGATGACGCTGGAAGCGCAGGAAAAGCACGAGCGCCGCGAACGGGTGCATCGCGACGACTGATCGCCTGCGCGCACTGCGTGTGGTGATGCACAAAACGCGCGTTGCCTTCGGGCGGGAAGGCGCGCAAAACAATTCGACACCGGCACCGCCAAGGTGCCGGTGTTCGCTTTTGAAGGAGGTCCCATGCTGATCGGGCGCAAGGTTACGGTTCTGGGTGCAGGGATCGCGGGGCTGACCGTGGCGCGGGCTCTGGCGATGCGCGGCGCGGATGTCGAGGTGCTCGAACAGGCCGAGGCGATCCGCGAAGTCGGCGCCGGGCTGCAGGTCTCGCCCAACGGGGCGGCGGTGTTGCGCGCTCTGGGGCTGGGTAAGGCGCTGGAGGCGGCGGGGCCGCGCGCCGAGGCGGTGCGGCTCGTCGATGGCGAGACCGGGAGCCAGGTGGCCAAGCTGGACATGGCGCGGCTGCGCCCCGATGCGGATTACCATTTCGTCCATCGCGCCCGGCTGATCGAACTGCTGGCCGATGGGGCGCGCGAGGCGGGGGTGAAAATCCGCCTGCTACAGCAGATCGAGCGGGTGGACCTGTCCGGGCCGCATCCGGTGCTGCACACCAAGCAGGGCGCCGAGATCGAGACCGACTTGTTGATCGGCGCGGACGGGCTCAACTCCAAGACGCGCGAGGCGCTCAACGGGCGGGTGGCGCCGTTCTTTACCCATCAGGTCGCGTGGCGCGCGCTGGTGCCGTGCGACGATTCCGAGGCGAAGATCGCGCAGGTCTTCATGGGCGCGGGCAAGCATCTGGTGAGCTATCCGCTGGGCCGGGGGCTGCGCAATGTCGTGGCCGTCGAGGAGCGGCATCGCTGGGTCGAGGAAAGCTGGGCGCTCGAGGATGATCCGATCAATCTGCGCACCGCCTTCGAGGATTTCTGCCCGACCGTGCGCGGTTGGCTCGATCAGGTCGAGAAGGTGAACCTCTGGGGCCTCTTCCGTCATCCGGTGGCCGAGCGCTGGTTCGCGCCCGGTGTCGCGATTCTGGGCGACGCCGCGCATCCGACGCTGCCTTTCCTCGCGCAGGGGGCCGTGATGGCGATGGAGGATGCCTGGGTTCTGGCCGAGGCACTGGCCAATTACGAGACCGACGACGTGGCCTTCGCCGCCTATCAGAACGCGCGCTGGGATCGCTGCGATCAGATCGTGACAGCGGCAAACAAGAACGCGCGGAACTATCATCTGTCGGGGGCTCCGCGCACCTTTGGTCATCTCGCATTGCGTGCCGCCTCGCGGTTCACGCCGGAGCGGCTCGTGGGGCGGTTCGACTGGATCTACGGGTATGACGTGACCCAGCAGGCGGGGTAGGGCGTCTCAACGGGGCTCTGGCGCGGGGCGACCAGCCCCGGGTCGCGGCCGACCCTCCCCACGGGAGGGCGCATTGGCGATGTCAGCACGGGCTCGACCGACCTGCGGGCTTGCGAGATAAAGTGCCAAGCCACAAAAGGCGACAAGCGCCCACCCGAGGCTCGGGCGCGACCCTCAGTCGCTACAGAGACGCTGCCCCGGCCCTTCGTTTGCGCTTCGGGCGTTCGCCGGGCGTCCTTCCACTGGAAGGCCGCTTATCCCGGCTCACCCCATCCGGAAATGCTTGGCGAGCTTCAGGCCCTGGCCCTGATAGTTCGAGGCAATGTCCTTGCCGTAGAGCTGGCGCGGCTCCTCAGCCATGCGCTCGTAGACGAGACGGCCAACGACCTGCCCATGCTCCAGCGCGAAGGGGGCTTCGTGGCAACGCACTTCCAGCCCCCCACGCGAGCCGGTGCCCCCGGCAGCGCCATGGCCGAAGCCGGGATCGAAGAAGCCTGCGTAATGGACGCGGAATTCGCCGACCATCGCCAGATAGGGCGCCATTTCGGCGGCGTGGTCGGGCGGGATCGTCACGGCCTCTCGGCTCACGAGAATATAGAACGCGCCGGGATCGAGGATGATGCGGCCATCGGAGGCGCGCACCTCTTCCCAGAAATCGCGGGCCGGGTAATGGCCGATCTTGTCGATGTCGATCACGCCGGTATGGGGTTTGGCGCGGTAGCCCACCAGATCGCCTTCAGCGGGCTTCAGATCGACCGAGAAGCCCAGACCCTCGTCGATCACCGCGGGGCCATCCACGAGCGGCTCCTGCTGGTGCAGGATCTTCAGCTCGGCATCGCTGAGCACTGCCTGACCGGCGCGGAAGCGGATCTGGTTGAGTCGCATTCCCGGCCGCACCAGCACCGAGAAACTGCGCGGGCAGATCTCTGCATAAAGCGGGCCGTTATAGCCCTCGGGGATTCTGTCGAACTCGGTGCCGTCATCGGTAATCAGGCGCGTGAGCAGATCGAGCCGCCCGGTGGAGCTTTTGGCATTGGCGACCGCCGTGACGCCCTCGGGCAGCGCGAGGGTCTCCATCAGCGGCACGAGATAGACGCAGCCCTTTTCCAGCACCACGCCGTCATCGGTCAGCGCCATGCGGTGCATCTCGAAGTCATGCAGGCGGTGCGAAACCTTCTGGCCCTTGCCTGCAAGGAACGAGGCGCGCAGCCGGTACGCTACGGTGCCAAGCCGCAGATCGAGGCTCGCAGGTTGAATCTGTTCGGGGATGATGGCTGGCTCGGCGGCGATTTCGCCCCGCGTGATCATGTCTTGCAGCATCGTGTCGGGTAGCACGCCGATGGTCATCCGATCCCTCCTCCGGATACACGAACGCCCACCCCGATGAAGAGGTGGGCGTTTGTCGAATTGGTCGGGCTGGCGAGATTCGAACTCACGACCTTCCGTCCCCCAGACGGACGCGCTAACCAGGCTGCGCCACAGCCCGACGAGGGGGATATAGTGCGAACCGGGCGGCGGGTGCAAGCAGTTAGTGAGAGAAATTTCACGCCAATTCGTCCGGGGTTAAGATCACTCATTCCGCCTGCGCGGAGCCATGCTGTGCGAGCCGCACCTGAAGGGCCTGCGCACGCAGGCGCAACATGCGCAGATCGCCGCGATCGGCGGGGCTGAGCCGCGCCGGATCGAGCGTGCGCAGCCCATGTAACAGCCGTGCGAGATCGGCCCGCGCGGCGATTTTCGCGGCGCGTTCCTGCGGACCACGATCGATCGTCATCGCCACGACAGGGGCCATCGGCTCCGGTTCGGGTTCGACATCGAGCGCCATCGGGGCCTCTGCGTCTTCATCCCACGCGTCTTCTTCCGGGGATTCGCTGGAGGCGGTCTCCGACTCGTCGAAGAAGGAAGGCTGCGACGGGACAGGGAAGGGGGTCACCGAGCCACCCTGATGGGCCTCGACGGGGGCGTCCTCGGTGGGGCTGAGATCGAGCAGTTCCTCGGGGCGCTCAGGAAGCGCCTCGGTCTGGGACACGTCTTGAGCTGTATCCTGCGCGCTGTCCTCGAGAGAGGCCGCCTCTTGCGGGGCTTCCTCCTGCGGAGCGATCTCTTCCGGCGCTGCCTCGGTCGACTCGGGCGTGGGCTCGCTCGGGGTCGCGTCCTGCGCCTGAGGCTCCTCTTGCGGGGTCGGGCTGTGCTGAGGCGCGGCAACCGGGGCAATCGGCTCCGGGTTGCTCTGCGTGGCCTCATCGACCTCGCGCTCGTCCTCGACGCTGACCTCGCCACGGGCGGCGACTTCGCGGATACCTTCCTCGCGCAGAAGTTTCTGCACGCCGCGGATGGTCATGCCTTCTTCATGCAGGAGATGCTTGATGCCGCCCAGAAGCGCCACATCGGCAGGCCGGTAATACCGTCGCCCGCCGGCACGCTTGACCGGTTTCACTTGCGTGAACTTGCTCTCCCAGAACCGAAGAACATGGGTCGGCGTGTCGAGAAGGTCTGAAACCTCAGAGATCGTCCGAAACGCATCGGCGGATTTACCCATCGGTAGGACCTGTCATTTGTTATCGGGTTACTTCGAGTTGCCCGCCGCCACGCGGTCCTTCATCAGATGCGAGGGACGGAAGGACAGCACGCGCCGCGGCGAGATCGGAACCTCTTCGCCGGTCTTGGGATTGCGGCCCATGCGCTTGGCTTTCTCGCGCACCGAGAAGGTGCCGAACGAGCTGATCTTGACCGTCTCCCCCTCCACGAGGGCGTCGGACATATGCTGCAGCACGCTTTCGACGAGCTGCGCCGATTCATTGCGCGACAATCCGACTTCGCGGAACACCGCTTCGCTCAGATCCATGCGCGTCAGGGTCTTCGACATCCTATCCCCCCGGATAAAGAGTTTGGCTAACAGTGACCGACCGCAATTCCCGAGTCAATATCAAGCACTTGGCGGACGGGATTGATGCGCGGGCTCACGCGCGTTTGCGCGGGAAACGCGTAAAACGAATGCAGAGAGGCCGCGCTTACCAGCGCAGGACGACCGAACCCCATGCCAGACCGCCGCCGATCGCCTCGGTGACCAGCACCTGGCCCTCCTTGATCTGGCCGCGTTGCTTGCCGACCGAGAGGGCCAGCGGGATCGAGGCCGCGGAGGTATTGCCGTGGTCCTGAACCGTGACGATCACGCGGTCCATCGGCAGCTGCATCCGCTCGGCCGTGGCCGAGATGATGCGCAGGTTCGCCTGATGCGGCACGATCCAGTCGACGTTCTCGCCGGTGAGCCCCGCCTTATCGAGCGCCTTATGCGCGGTCTCGGCCAGTTTGGTGACGGCATGTTTGAAGACCGCGTTGCCCTGCATGCGCAGATGGCCCGCCGTGCCGGTGGTGGAGACGCCACCATCGACATAGAGCAGGTCCTTGTAGCGCCCGTCGGAATGCAGATCCGACGACAGGATGCCGCGATCATTCGCGGTGCCGGTGCCTTCGGCGGCCTCGAGGACCAGCGCGCCCGCGCCGTCGCCGAAGAGCACGCAGGTGCCCCGGTCGGTCCAGTCCATGATCCGCGAGAAGGTCTCGGCGCCGATCACCAGCACGCGCTCGGCCTGCCCGGAAAGGATTAGCCCGTTCGCATTGGTCAGCGCGAAGATGAAGCCCGCGCAGACGGCCTGCACGTCATAGGCAAAGCCCGTGGTCGAGCCCAAGCCCGCCTGAACCATCGTGGCGACGGAAGGGAAGGTGCTGTCGGGCGTGGAGGTCGCGACGACGATCGCGTCGATCTGGTCGACGCTCATATTCGCGTCTTCGAGCGCGGCCTTCGCGGCCTTGATCGCGAGATCGGAGGTATATTCCCCTTCGGCGGCGATATGACGGCGCTCGATCCCGGTACGCCCGCGAATCCATTCATCCGTGGTATCGAGCGTTTTCTCGAACTCGGCGTTCTCGACAACGCGCTCGGGCAGGTAATGGCCTACGCCGCGCACCACGGATCTGATCGTCATTGGCTGCTCTCGCTTTTCTCGGCGGCAGGTGGCTCGCCGGATTTGGTCTCATCCTGCCCCGCGGGAAGGGTGGTGGCAACCCGTGCGGCAAGCTTCGCGCCGAAGCCCGAGCGTGCCAGACGGGCGGCCAGTTCGATCGCGGCGGCGAAGCTGGTGGCATCCGCCGAGCCGTGCGATTTCACGACCGTGCCATTGAGGCCGAGGAAGACGCCGCCATTGGCGCGGCGCGGATCGGTCTTGTGACGCAGGCGCTTGAGCGCGCCCATCGCGAAGAGGGCGCCCAGCTTGGACATCACCGAAGAGGTCAGCGCCTCGCGCAGCAGTTCGGCCACGAATTTCGCGGTGCCCTCGCCGGTTTTCAGCGCGACATTTCCGGTGAAGCCGTCGGTCACGATCACGTCGGCGCGCGCGCCGGCCAGCTCGTTGCCCTCGACGAATCCCGCGAAATCGAACTGACCCGCCTCCTGGGCGTTGCTGATCAGCTCATAGGCTTCTCGCAGCTCGGGGCGACCCTTGTGCTCTTCAGTGCCGATATTCAGCAGCCCGATGCGCGGACGCTCCAGCCCCAGCGCGTTGCGCGCGTAGGAGGTCCCCATCAGGGCGTAAGTCAGAAGATCCTCCGCATCGGCTTTCACGTCGGCGCCCATGTCGAGCATGACGTTCCAGCCCGCAGGCCCGCGAGAGGGCCAGAAGGAGGCGATGGCCGGACGGTTCACGCCTGGCATTTTGCGCAGCCGCATCATCGAGATCAGCATCAGCGCCCCGGTATTCCCGCAGGAGACCGCGACATCGGCCTCCTTGTCGCGCACCGATTCGATGGCCGACCACATGGAGGTGTCCTGCCCGTTGCGCAGAACCTGCGCGGGCTTGTCCTCCATCGTGACGGTTCGTTCGGCGTGGCGCAGATCGACACAGTCGCCAAGATCGTGCTTGGCGATCAGCGGTTCGAGCTGCGCGCGCGGGCCGTGGATGATGAAATGCAGATCGGGGTGAGCGCGATGCGCCTTCGCGACGCCGGCAATCGTGGCCTCGGGGCCAAGATCACCACCCATCGCGTCGACGGACAGAACGACAGCGCCGGCATTCGCCGGCGCTTTGCCCTTCTGGGCGGCTCGCATTTCTGCGGCCTTCATCTGCGATCCCGTCTGCGGCTGGTCCTGCGTATCTTGCATGACGTGCGGCGCGGGTCGACGGGCTTACGCCGCGTCGTCGTCCAGATCGACCTCTTCGGTCAGAGCGACGACCTCACGGTCGGCGTAGTGACCGCAGGACGGGCAGACGTGGTGCGGGCGCTTGAGTTCGCCGCAGCTGGGGCATTCCGCCGGGTTGCCAGCGGTAAGCGAGTCGTGGGCGCGGCGCATGTTACGGCGCGAACGCGTGACTTTATTCTGAGGGACAGCCATGTCTCAACCTCGGGGTTTCGGGGGCCAGTAGCCCGTGTTTGCGGCGTTACAGCCCTGATTTTCCTTGTGGTTTCGTCACTTGGCCGAAAGCGTCTCTCGGGGTGCGAAGCCAAACGTCGAATGAGGCCGGGAACATACTCGGATTCTTTTTCCGTGCAAGCCTTTTTTCCGGCCTTTTTTCAAGCGGTTTCGGGCGGTGCGAAACCGCGTCTGCCACTATGCGTCGCCCTTACCGTTTTCGCCCTTGGCAAGCAAGTCGCGCAGATTAGCGAAAGGCTTCATCTGTTCGTCGCTGAGCGGCTCGGCGCCCGGCTCGGTCACCTGCGCACCTTCCAGTTCCGCGTCTGCTGCACGCGGATAAAGCGGCAGGGCCAGCTCCATCGCCTCGAGCGCGACCACGCCGAGATTTACCGTCGTGGGCAGCGGTTCGGCGGTGTCATCCTCGGGCATCTCGACCTCTTCGGAGGTCGGCATTTCCATATCGGCGAGATAACGCCGCACCACCTCTTCGCGAATATCGGTCGTGACCGGGGCGAGAGTGATCACACAATCCTGAACCACGCGGGCCTCGAGGGTCGCGCGCAATTCCCAGTCCGAGCGTCCCTTCGGCGCAAGCTCGCCCTTGAGGCGCAGCGCCTCGACGTCGCGAATATCTGCCCAGTCTGCAATCGCCTTGAGCCGCTCTCCCTTGGCTTCGATGTCGAAGCGCGTGGGTTTGCGGCTGGGCAGATCGGCCAGCCGCATGGGCTCGCTCCAGATCGTCTCGGGGGCGGCGGGCAGGTCGGGATCGACGGGGGTCTGTGTCATGTCCGGCTCCTTGTTTTGGGTCGCTCGGTGTTGTCCTGCGACCCTTTGCATGCGCCCGAGTGCCCAATCGGCGCGCTCTAGCGCTTGAGGGCGGCGCAGTCATGATGTAAGCGTCACTAAAAGCCCGAAGTGTCAGAGGCAATAGGGGGTTGCAGGTGGGGATCGGTTCTATGATGCGCAAGGCCATGCTGTTTATCGCGTTCGGCGTGGTGCTTTTCGCGGGCGCCTGCTCTCCGATTTACCGTAACCACGGCTATGTGCCGATTGACCAAGACCTCGCTCAGATCGAGGTCGGCAAGAGCACGCGTGACGATGTCGCAGCCGCGATCGGGCGGCCCAGCTCGACCGGGCTTCTGGAAGGCTCGGGCTGGTATTACGTCGGTTCGCGCTGGAAAACCGTGACCTGGCACGCCCCTGAGGAAATCAGCCGGGAAGTCGTCGCCGTGTCGTTCAACGACAATGGCGTTGTCACCAATGTCGAACGCTTCGGGCTTGAAAAAGGTCAGGTCGTGACGCTGTCGCGCCGTGTGACCGAGAGCAAGGTCAAGGGCATCGGCTTCCTGCGTCAGCTGATGGGCTCGATCGGCCGTATCAATGCAGGCCAGGTTCTCGGCGACAACTGATCGCGGCG
>NZ_DFRG01000137.1:0-14309 GCF_002378135.1 Thioclava sp. UBA3469 | reverse complement strand
GGGGCGGCCGGTAGCCGGCCGCCGCCATGACCCGCGAGGTCGCATGTCTCTGAGTTTCGCAAAAGGCGCCTATCAGGTCCGCGAGGCCCAAAGCCCGGATGACCGCGAGGCGGCGCTGCGACTGCGCGCCGATGCGTTCCGGGCCGGGGCTTCCGATGCAGACCGCTTCGACCCGCTCTGCCGCCACATTCTGATTTGCGACGATCACGGACCCGCCGCCTCCGCGCGGCTTTTGCTGCTGGAGGATGGGGCGGCGCTGCCCGCGGGCTATTGCGCACAGTTTTACGATCTTGCACCGCTCGCAGCATGGGCCGGGCCGATCCTCGAACTGGGCCGCTTCTGCACCCGTCCGGCGCTGCGCGACCCGGACGTGCTGCGTCTGGGTTGGGCCGCGATAACACGGATCGCGGAGGAGAGCAGGGCCGGGCTTCTGATCGGATGCTCCTCTTTCACGGGCAGCGACTGGAAAGCACATCGCGCAGGGCTCGCGCATCTCGCTGCCCGCGCTTTGGGGCCCGCTACCTTGCGCCCCCGCCCCAGAGCCCCCGAACGCGTGGACTATCCCGCCGCGCTGGCGGGGGAGGCCGGCGATGTCAGCGCGCTGCCGCCGCTTTTGCGCAGCTATCTCGGCATGGGGGGCTGGGTGTCGGATCACGCGGTGATCGACCGCGACCTCGACACTTGTCACGTCCTCACCGCGCTGGAGATTGCCGCGATCCCTGAGGCGCGGCGGCGCAGCTTGCGGGCGCTGGCACGTTAAGACCGGCGGCGGGGTGCGCTGAGAGTGCGGATGCCTCCGGCGGGGATATTTGTTCCAAGGGGAAGGGGGCGCGGGCGCGCAAAGGGGCTGGGTCGCTTGTGGCCCATTGACCTTTCGCCAAGGCCCGCTTAGCTCGCGAGCATGGCACGCGCACCGCTTTTACAGCTTTCCGACATATCGCTCACCTTCGGCGGCAATCCCGTTTTCGAAGGTCTCTCGCTCACCGTCCAGCAAGGCGACCGAGTCGCGCTGGTGGGCCGAAACGGCTCGGGCAAATCCACCTTGATGAAGGTGATGGCCGGGCTGATAGAGCCGGATTCGGGCACGCGGGTCGTGCCGCCGGGCATTTCCGTGGGATATATGGAGCAGGAGCCCGATCTGTCGGGCTTCGCGACGCTGGGCGATTTCGCCGCCTCCGAACTGGACCCGGCCGAGGCCTATAAAGTCGAGATGGTCGCCGAGGGGCTGAAGTTCAAACCCGAGACGCCGGTCGAGACCGCTTCGGGCGGCGAGCGTCGCCGCGCGGCGTTGGCCAAGCTTCTGGCCGAGGGGCCGGAGCTGATGCTGCTCGACGAGCCCACCAACCATCTCGATATCGAGGCGATCGGCTGGCTGGAAAACCAGCTGAAGGAGACGCGCAAGGCCTTCGTGCTGATCTCGCACGACCGCGCCTTCCTGCGCGCATTGACCCGAGCCACGCTCTGGATCGACCGGGGCGAAGTGCGCCGCAATGAAGAGGGCTTCGAAACCTTCGAGGAATGGCGCGAAAAGGCTTGGGCGGAGGAAGACGACGCCCGCCACAAACTCAATCGCAAGATCAAGGCCGAGGCGCGTTGGGCGGTCGAAGGCATCTCGGCCCGGCGCAAGCGCAATCAGGGCCGCGTGCGCGCATTGCAGGCGCTGCGCGCCGAACGCGCGGGTCAGATCAAGCGGCAGGGCGTCGCTGCGATGGAGCTCGACTCGGGGCAGCAGTCGGGTAAGCGCGTGATCGAGGCCACGGGGCTGTCGAAGCGCTATGGCGACAAGCAGATCGTGAAGGATTTCGACCTGCGCGTGCTGCGCGGGGACCGCGTGGCCTTCGTCGGTCCCAACGGTGTCGGCAAGACGACGCTTCTGAAAATGCTGACCGGCGAGGTCGCACCCGATGAGGGCGCTGTGAAGCTGGGTACGAATCTCGAGATCGCCGTGTTCGATCAGGCGCGCGCGACGCTCAATCCCGAGCAGACGCTGTGGGACGGGCTGGTGAACGACCCGGACATGGCGGTGAAGGGGCGCTCCGATCAGGTGATGGTGCGTGGCACCCCGAAACATGTCGTGGGCTACCTGAAGGACTTCCTCTTCGACGAGCAACAGGCGCGCGGCCCGATCCGGTCGCTTTCGGGTGGTGAACGCGCGCGGCTCCTGCTGGCGCGGATCATGGCGAAACCGTCGAACCTGCTGATTCTCGACGAACCGACCAACGATCTCGACGTGGAGACGCTCGATCTGCTGCAGGATCTGCTGGGCGAATATGACGGCACGGTGCTGCTGGTCAGCCACGACCGAGACTTCATCGACCGGGTCGCCAGCACGACCATCGCGATGGAAGGCGACGGGCAGGCCACCGTCTATGCGGGCGGCTGGTCGGATTATCAGGCGCAAAAGGCCGAGGCCGCACCGGAGCCCAAGCCCGCGCCGAAGAAGGACGCACCCAAGACAGAGGCGAAACCCGCCGCGCCCCAGAAAGCTGCGCCGAAGAAAGCGGGCCTCAGCTTTACCGAGAAACACCGGCTGGAAGAGCTGCCCGGCGTGATCGAAAAGCTCGAACACGAGATCTCCAAAATCAACGAGTTGCTCGCCGATCCCGATCTCTTCACCCGCGAGCCTGTGAAATTCGCCAAGGCCACCGAGATGCTGAGCGACCGCCAGTCTGCGCTCGACGCAGCCGAGGTCGAATGGCTCGAACTCGAAGAGAAGGCGCAGAACGCCTAGACCCTTCGCACGCGGCTCGGTCGGATGCCTCCGGCGGGGATATTTGATCCAAGCCGAAGGGGAGGGCATTCTCTTTCGGATTGGCAGAAATATCCCGGGGGCTGGCGGAGCCAGTGGGGCAGAGCCCCTCTGACGGGGCAATAAGGAGGGGCGCATGACCAAGCGAACGGGGGCCAAGGGGACGGGACCGCTCAGCGGGCTGCGCATTGTCGAGATTTCCGGGCTGGGGCCGACGCCGTTTGCGGCGATGTGTCTGGCCGATTTCGGAGCCGAGGTGATCCGCATCGCGCGGCCTGGCTCGGGCGGAGCCGAGAATCACGTTCTGGGTTTAGAAGTCGACCTGCTCGACCGGGGCCGCGACGTGGTGGAGCTGGATCTCAAATCCGCCGCCGGGCGCGAAGCGGTGCGCACTCTGATCGCCCGCGCCGATGGGGTGATCGAAGGCATGCGCCCGGGCGTGATGGAGCGGCTGGGGCTGGGGCCCGAGGATTTCCCCGATCATCCGGCGCTGGTCTATGGCCGGATGACCGGCTGGGGGCAGGAGGGGCCGCGGTCGCAAACCGCGGGCCATGACATCAACTACCTGTCTCTGACCGGGGCGCTGCATGCGATGGGTGGAGAGGCACCTGCGATCCCGCTCAATCTTCTGGGCGATTTCGGCGGTGGCGGGATATATCTGGCCTTCGGGATGCTGGCGGCGCTGTGGCGGGCGCGCGAGACCGGGCGGGGGCAAGTCGTCGATTGTGCGATCACCGACGGGGTGGCGCATCTGATGGCGATGATCACCGGGATGGCCGGGCAGGGGGCGTGGGTGGATCGGCGGCAGGCGAATCTGCTCGACGGGGCCGCGCCGTTCTACACGGTCTACGAATGTGCCTGCGGCGGGCATATGGCGGTGGGGGCACTCGAGCCACAATTCTACGCGGCACTGATCGCGGGGCTGGGATTCGCGCCCCAAGACTTGCCCGCGCGCGAGGCTCGTGCGAATTGGCCGGCCTTGCGTAACGCTTTTGCTGAGCGCTTTGCGACTCGCAGCCGGGATAACTGGGCCGAGATCTTCGCGGGCAGCGATGCCTGCGCGACGCCGGTGCTGTCGATCGCGGAGGCGATTGCGCATCCGCAGAACGCCGAAAGAGAGGCGTATGTCGACCTCGACGGCATCGCTCAGCCCGCGCCCGCGCCACGGCTCTCGGCCACGCCGGGGCAGGCGGGGGCACAGGGGCGGCGGATCTCCGCGGCGGAGGCGCTCGCCCGCTGGAGCGATTGCGGATAAAACCTCGTTTTTCCTTGACAGATGGGGGCTGATCCCCGATATCGGCCCGACCCGGCGGAGAGTCTTCTTTCCGCCGGGCCTCGTTTTTGCAACTTCGCTCCCATGAGGAGCGCGCAGTCCGACGGCGGGCCGACAGGTCCAACGAACTCCGATCAGGGGCCACAGGGCGCGGATGAAGAAAAGGAAAGACCCATGTTTGCGGTCCTCAAGACCGGCGGCAAGCAATACAAAGTTCAGGCGGGCGATCTGCTCCGCGTGGAACTGCTCGCAGCCGAAGCTGGCGATAAAGTCCAGTTCAACGAGATTCTGATGGTCGGCGGCGACAAGCCCCAGTTCGGCACCCCGCTCGTCGAAGGTGCGGCCGTGCAGGCGGAAGTCATCGACAACATCAAGGCCGACAAGGTCATCACCTACCACAAGCGTCGTCGTAAGCACTCGTCGCAGCGTACCCGTGGTCACCGTCAGCAACTGACCCTGCTGCGCGTCACCGACGTCCTCGCCACCGGCGGCGACAAGTCGGGCGTGAAGGAAGCCGTGGGCACCGCGATCGCACGTCGTGCAGCGCATGGTGGCAAAGGCGAAGCCGCTCCGGCCAAGCCCGCCAAGGCCGCTGCTGCTCCGAAAGCCGCGCCGAAGGCTGATGTCGCGGTCGCGGAAGCGGACGATCTGAAGGTCATCACCGGTCTCGGCCCGGCGGCCGAGAAGAAGCTGAACGAAGCTGGCATCACCACCTACGCTCAGCTCGCTTCGGTCGATCCCGAAACCTTTGAAGCTACCAAGGTCAAGCCCGACTGGGTCGAGCAGGCCAAAGAGCTCGCGAAATAAGGAGAGACACCCATGGCACACAAGAAAGCAGGCGGTTCATCCCGTAACGGCCGCGACTCTGCGGGTCGTCGTCTTGGCGTGAAACTGTTCGGCGGTCAGGCTGCGATCCCGGGCAACATCATCGTGCGTCAGCGCGGCACCAAGTGGTGGCCGGGTGAGGGCGTCGGCCTCGGCAAGGATCACACCATCTTTGCAACGGCTGAAGGCCGCGTCACCTTCCATAAAGGCCTCAAGGGCCGCACCTTCGTATCGGTCCTCCCGGCTGCGGAGGCCGCCGAGTAACCCGACCGACGAAAGTGTCACAAAATCGGGGGATCGGCTGAAAGGCCGGTCCCCTTTCTCGTTGCACTGCAGCACGCAAATGTTTGCAAACGCGGCGAGAAAATTTACCGGGTCGGGGGATGTATCGTCATCCTACTGTCCTATTTATTTACTAGGACCGCACGGCAGGAGGAGCCGCCGGTTCGTCCGCGTTTCGAGGAGGAGCGCCCATGTACCAGGAGACGATTTCCACCCAACCCGTGATCGAAACGGAGCGCTTCGTGCTGCGCCCGCTGCGGCGTTCGGATGCCGGTCTGATCGAGATGTATTCCGGCGATAAACGTGTCGCCGAAGGCACTCGCGCGATCCCGCATCCGCTGCCGCCCGGCACGGCCGAGAATTTCATAACGCGCGCACAGGCCGAAGACCGCGTCGAAGACGTCTGGGCGATCGATGGCTCGCGTCATGGCATGGGCGAGCTTCTGGGTGTCGTCTCGCTGACCCGTCTCGACGACGACCAGTCCGAGATCGGCTATTGGGTTGGACCGGGGTTCTGGAATACGGGCCTCGCCTCCGAAGCGGTCGCCGCCATCATCGAGGCGAACCCGCACAAGTCCCGCACTCTCTTCGCCGAGGTGTTTCAGGACAATCCGGGCTCGGCCCGTGTCCTGACCAATTGCGGCTTCGAGTATCTGGGCGATGCAGAAAGCTGGTCGCTCGCGCGCGGTCGCCATGTTCCGACTTGGACCTATCTGCGCAAGATGTAACGCAGGCCGAGAGCGTGGACGGGAGGGCGCTGCCCTCCCGAACCCTTCCGGGATATTTGGGCCAAGAGGAAGATGCACCGGATCGACACGCCGCGCCTTGTCTTGCGTCCCCTGACTTCGGAAGATGTCGATGCGATCACGCGTGCCGCGAATGATTTCGAGGTCGCGCGCTGGCTCGCGAGGATGCCGTATCCCTACACCAGAACCGATGCCGAGGCATTCGTCGCCGCCAATCGCGAGAATTTCGGGCGAGTCTGGGGAATCACGCGACAAGGCGATTTTTGTGGAGTGATCGGAAAGGTCGGCGCATTCGGCTATTGGTTGGGCCGGGATCATTGGGGCAATGGCTATACCACTGAGGCAGGCCGTGCCGTCATTGCTGGGCATTTCGACGCCCCGGACGCGCGGCCGCTCGCGGCGGGCTATTTCGAGGGCAATCACCGCTCGCGCAGGGTTCTCGAGAAGCTTGGATTTCGCACCACAGGCGAGTCGCTTCAGGAGAACCGGGCGCTGGGACGCAAGCTCCGGCATTTCGACATGATCTGCGAGACCCCGCCTCGCGACGCGTATTCCCCTTCCTCTTGGTGAAAATATCCCGGGGGTGTGGGGGCGGCGCCCCCACGCGGCGCTTGATCCTGCGCGCGCGGACGGCTATCCCGGCGCCTTGATGAAAGGGGCCTGACCATGAAATTCCTCGATCTCGCCAAGGTCTATATCCGCTCTGGAGGCGGCGGCGCGGGCTGCGTCTCGTTCCGGCGCGAGAAATATATCGAATTCGGCGGCCCCGATGGCGGCGACGGCGGCAAGGGCGGCTCGGTCTGGATCGAGGCGGTCGAAGGGCTCAACACGCTGATCGATTTCCGCTACCAGCAGCATTTCTTCGCAAAAACCGGCCAGCACGGCATGGGCAGCCAATGCACTGGCAAGGACGGCGATGACGTCGTGCTGAAAGTGCCGGTCGGCACCGAGATTCTCGACGAGGATCAGGAAACGCTGATCGCCGACATGACCGAGGTGGGCCAGCGCGTGCTGCTCGCCAAGGGCGGCAATGGCGGCTGGGGCAACCTGCATTTCAAATCCTCGACCAACCGTGCGCCGCAGCGCGCGAATCCCGGTCAGGAAGGCGTCGAGCGCACGATCTGGCTGCGCCTGAAGCTGATCGCGGATGCGGGGCTTCTGGGGCTGCCCAACGCGGGCAAGTCCACCTTCCTCGCGGCGACGTCGAATGCGCGGCCCAAGATCGCGGATTATCCGTTCACCACGCTGGTTCCGAACCTCGGCGTCGTCGGCATCGACGGGCGCGAATTCGTCGTGGCCGATATTCCGGGGCTGATCGAGGGCGCCTCTGAAGGGCGCGGGCTGGGCGATCAGTTCCTCGGCCATGTCGAGCGCTGTTCGGTGCTGCTGCATCTGGTGGATGGCACGGCGGAAGATCCGGTCGAGGATTGGCGCACGATCATCGGCGAGTTGGAAGCCTATTCGGAAATCCTCGCCGACAAGCCGCGCGTCACCGTGCTCAACAAGATCGACGCGATTGACGAAGAGACGCTGGCTGAGCGCAAGGCGGAGCTGGAAGAGGCCTCGGGCGGGCGCGTGATGCTGATGTCGGGCGTGTCGAAGAAGGGCGTACCGGATGTGCTGCGCGCGCTTTGGGCGGAGATCGCCAAGGACAAGCCGAAGCCGGAGGACGAGGGCGGAGCATGGCAACCGTGAGCGCGCCCGCTCTGGCGCAGGCGAAGCGTCTGGTGATCAAGATCGGATCGGCGCTGCTTGTCGATCAGAGCGGATTGCGCGCGGATTGGCTGCGCTCGCTGGCCGCCGATGTAGCGGCTCTGCGCGCCCGCGGCACGGGCGTTGTGATCGTCTCTTCCGGCTCGATTGCGCTGGGGCGGCGGGTGCTCGGTCTCGCGGGCGAAACGCTGCCGCTGGAGCAAAGCCAGGCCGCGGCGGCGGTGGGGCAGATCCGCCTCGCGCGGGCCTATGAGGAAGTGCTGGGGCCGCATGACGTGAGCACCGCGCAGGTTTTGGTCACGCTGGAAGACACCGCGGACCGTCGCCGTTATCTGAATTCGCGCGCGACGCTGGAGACGCTGTTGAGCCTCGGCGTCGTGCCCATCGTGAACGAGAACGACACGGTCGCGACCGACGAGATTCGCTTCGGCGACAATGACCGGCTGGCCGCCCAGATCGCGGTGACGATCGGGGCGGATCAGCTGCTGCTGCTGTCCGATGTCGACGGGCTTTACACCGCGAACCCCAAGACCGACCCGAGCGCCGAGCATCTGCCGGTGATCGAACACATCACCCCCGAGATCGAGGCGATGGCGGGCGATCCCGTCTCCGGCCTCTCGAAGGGTGGGATGAAGACGAAATTGCTGGCTGCGAAGGTCGCGGTGGCGGGCGGCTGTGCGATGGCGATCGCGGAGGGCTTCGCCGAGCATCCGGTTGCCGCACTGGAGCAGGGCGGGCGCTGCAGCTGGTTCCTGCCCGAGGGCGACCCGCAGGCGGCGCGCAAACGCTGGATCGCGGCGATGAAGCCGCGGGGCGAGCTCTTCGTCGATGAGGGGGCCGCCAACGCGCTGCGTTCTGGCAAGTCGCTGCTGCCCGCAGGGATCACCAAGGTCGTCGGGCGCTTCGGGCGCGGCGATCCGGTCACGATTGCGGGGCCGGATCGTGCGGTGCTGGGTAAAGGGCTCGTGCGCTATACCGGTGACGAGGCGCGGCTGATCGCGGGGCACCGCTCGGGCGAGATTGAGGAGATCCTCGGCTATCCCGGCCGCGCGGCGCTGATCCATCGCGACGATATGGTGGTGGGCTGAGCGGCGTTACTCCGCCCCTTCATTCGGCCCAGTCCGGCTTGCGCTTCTCGATGAAGGCCTGCACGCCTTCCTTCGTATCACGCCAGAGCATGTTCTCGACCATCACCGCGGCCGTGTGCTCATAGGCCTGCGCGAGGTCCATATTGGCCTGATCGTAGAAAGCGCGTTTGCCGATCTTCACGGCGGCGCCCAGCTTGCCTGCGATGGTCTGCGCGAGATTCTCGGTCTCGGCGCCAAGCTCCTCATGCGGCGCGATGCGATTGACCAGCCCGACCTCGCGGGCGCGGGCGGCATCGATGAACTCGCCGGTGGTGAGCATCTCGAAGGCCACCTTGCGCGGCACGTTGCGCGACAGCGCCACCATCGGGGTCGAGCAGAACAGCCCGATATTCACCCCGTTCACGCCAAACCGGGTGCCCTCGGCTGCCACGGCCAGATCGCAGGAGGCGACCAGTTGACAGCCGGCGGCGGTTGCGATGCCATGCGCCGCGGCGATCACCGGCTGCGGCAGGGCGGGGATCATCTGCATCACCTCGGCGCAGCGGAAGAAGAGATCGGCGAAATAGGCGCGGCCCTGATCCTCGGCTTCGCGCCCGCGCTGCATCTCCTTGAGGTCATGTCCCGCGCAGAACGCCTTGCCCGCGCCGCGCAGCACCACGACCTTCACGCCGGTATCCTCGGCCAGCTCGGAAAACCGCGCCTTGAGCGCGGCCAGCATCGCATCGGACAGCGCGTTGAGGCTGCCGGGGCTGTTCATCGTCAGATGCGCCACCGCGCCGTTATCCTCGCGGATCACCAGATCGGTCATTGAAACTCCTCCTCTTTGGCGAAACTCTAGGGGCGAGCGAGGGACAAGGAAAGGGGAGGGCGCATGGCGCTGGTAATGGATCGCGACGAGCTCGCGGAATTTCTCGACGAGGCGTTTCCGCAGGTGAAAGGCGACTTCGCGATCGACGCGCTCGATGAGGACGAGCTCGTGGTGCGCCTGAAGGTGGAAGAGCGCCATTTGCGGCCCGGCGGCACGGTCTCAGGGCCGAACATGTTCGCGCTGGCCGATGTCGGAATCTATATCGCGATCCTCGCCCGGATCGGTCGCGTGGCGCTGGCGGTGACGACGAATGCGAGCATGGATTTCATGCGCAAGCCTGCCGCAGGGGCCGACCTGATCGCGAAGATCCGGGTGCTCAAGCTGGGCCGCGTCCTCGCCGTGGGCGATGCGCTGATCTATTCCGAGGGCGACGACCGGCCCGTCGCGCGCGCAAGCATGACCTATTCGATTCCGCCGCGGGCGATGGGGTAGGGCGCTGCACGCTTTGCGCCTTCGCCTTGGCGCAAATATCCCGGGGGAGGCGCGAATGCGCCGGGGGCAGAGCCCCCAACCCGGCCCAACATCGCGCCGAGATATGGGGTATTTTAATACCTAATTTTTACCGCTTTGTTTTTGCTGATAAAATTCCGAAACGATGCACTTGAAAACGCGTCCGGAATCGCGCAAAAGCCCGCATCAGAATTCGAAATACCCCACAAGGGCAGATCACAGATGAAAACCTACACCGCAAAACCCGCGGAGATCGAGAAGAAATGGGTCATCATCGACGCTGAAGGCGTCGTGCTGGGCCGTCTCGCGTCGATCGTCGCAATGCGTCTGCGTGGCAAGCACAAGGCCACCTTCACGCCGCACATGGACATGGGCGACAACGTCATCGTCATCAACGCCGACAAGGTGCAGATGACCGGCAAGAAGCGTGACGACAAGACCTACTACTGGCACACCAACCACCCCGGTGGGATCAAGTCGCGCACCGCGCGTCAGATCCTCGAGGGCGCGCATCCCGAGCGCGTGGTTATGAAGGCGGTCGAGCGCATGATCTCGCGCAACCGTCTGGGTCGTGCGCAGATGGCGAACCTGCGTGTCTACGCTGGTGCCGAGCATCCGCACGAAGCGCAACAGCCTGAAGTTCTCGACGTCAAGTCGATGAACAAGAAGAACACCCGGAGCTGATCATGGCCGACGATATCAAGACCCTCGACGATCTGAAATCGGTCGTGACCGGCTCGGACAACGCTGGCGCCACCGAAACCGAAACCTCCACGCCCCGTGAGCCCGTGCGCGACGCGCAAGGCCGCTCCTATGCCACCGGCAAGCGTAAAGACGCGGTCGCCCGCGTCTGGGTCAAGCCGGGCACCGGCAAGGTCGAAGTGAACGGCAAGGCGATGGACAAGTACTTCGCGCGTCCCGTGCTTCAGCTGATCGTGAACCAGCCCTTCGGCGTGGCGAATGTGGACGGCCAGTTCGACGTCTACGCGACCGTCGCAGGCGGCGGCCTCTCGGGCCAGGCCGGTGCAGTCAAGCACGGCATCTCGAAAGCGCTGCAGCTGTATGATCCCTCGCTGCGTCCGGCTCTGAAAGCCGCTGGCTTCCTGACCCGCGACTCGCGTGTTGTGGAACGTAAGAAATACGGCCGTGCGAAAGCCCGTCGTAGCTTCCAGTTCTCGAAGCGCTAAACTTCGCGAATACGATTTGGAAAGCGGCTCCCATTCGGGGGCCGCTTTTCGTTTGGGGCTCCGCCCCCGGCGCGTGCCGCGCCTCCCCCGGGATATTTCGGGCAGTTGGAAGGGCCGCGCGGGGTCTGATTTCCAACAGTATCAAATATCCCGGGGGAGAATTCGGCGAAGCCGAAGCGGGGGCGGCGCCCCCGATCTGTCATCCGCAACAATGAAGAAGGCGCCCCGTTCGGAGCGCCTTCGAGCATCTTCGACCTGCGAGGGGCAGGGTTTACTCCGCCTCGTCCATCTTGGCGGCGTTGAGCAGGGCGTAATTCTGCGCGCCCACGCGGTCGTAGAGGTCGAGCTGCGTCTCGAGGAAATCGACATGGCCTTCCTCATCGGCGATCAGCTCTTCGAACAGATCCTTCGAGACGTAATCGCGCACGCTTTCGCAATGGTCGCGCGCCTCGCGATAGAGGGTCAGCGCGTCATGCTCGCCCGCGAGGTCGCATTCAAGCGTCTCGCGCGGGCCTTCGCCGATGCGCAGCGGGTCGAGTTTTTGCAGGTTCGGATGGCCTTCGAGGAACAGGATGCGCGCGATCAGCTTGTCGGCGTGATGCATCTCCTCGATGGATTCCTCGCGCGATTTCTTCGCCATCGCGGCAAGGCCCCAATCCTCCTGCATCCGGAAGTGCAGCCAGTATTGCGAAACGGCCGTCAATTCGCTGCGCAGAGCTGCGTTGAGATAGTCGATGACCTTAGCGTCGCCCTTCATGTCGTCTTCCTTCCATTGGTGCCTGTCTCAGCCCGGTCAGTTCGACCGGCACTTTCAAATTGGTATTCTTCCGCATCGTGGAAAGAAAGAGCGGCATGCATCCACCGCAGTCGGCCCGCTTCCCGAGCGCGTGATAGATCTTGCCCGGGGTGATGATCGTGCTCGGGTCCGAGGCTCGCATCCAGTCGATGGCGGCGTGGATGTCGCGATCGGTGATGGTCTGACAATGGCAGATGATCATGGTCGTGCGCCCTGTTTCCGAGGAGGGGGATTCCTGTCCGCCTATAGGTGAGTAGTTTTGTCGGAAATGTCAATCCGACAGAAAGAGTCGGAGATAAGGTCGCCTCCGGCGTGCGTTTCCCGCCCCGTTTCCATCGCCGCGCAACTGGGGTAAGCACGGGCAAACAGTTCAAGAGGCCCGTATGTCCGTCTCCATGCTCTCCACTTTCGTCAAACCGATGCATCCCGAAGGGCGCAAGTTCGTTGCCATCTTCGCGGGCATCACGTTCATCCTGTTCCTGATCTGGGAGCCTCTGGGCTGGATCGGGGTCGGGCTGACCGTCTGGTGCTATTACTTCTTCCGCGATCCGCCGCGGGTGACGCCGACCCGCGAGGGGTTGATGGTCTCGCCCGCGGATGGCGTGGTCTCTCTGCTGGAGCCGGCGGTGCCGCCGGCGGAGCTGGGCCTCGGCGACAAGCCGATGACCCGAGTCTCGGTCTTCATGTCGGTCTTCAACTGCCACGTGAACCGGCTGCCCTGCGCGGGGCGGATTTCGAAGGTCGCCTATCGCCCGGGGAAATTCCTCAATGCCTCGCTCGACAAGGCGAGCTCGGACAATGAGCGCAACGGGCTTACGGTGACGCTGCCCGATGGCCGCCAATACGGGGTGGTGCAGATCGCAGGCCTCGTCGCGCGTCGCATCCTGTGCTGGTCGAAAGAAGGCCAGAGCCTGATGACCGGCGAGCGCTTCGGTCTGATCCGTTTCGGCTCGCGCCTCGACATCTACCTGCCCGAAGGGGTGAACCCGCTCGTCTGCATTGGCCAGAACATGGTCGCGGGCGAAACCGTGATCGCCGATCTCGAGAGCGCGGAACAAGCGCGCTCCGGCGGCATTCGGTAAGAGAGGCTCGAGGAGGGCGCGATGAAAGACCACGAACTCGACCCGCATGAAAAGGACCGGTTGCCGTTTCTGCAGCTGGTGCCGAACCTCGTCACGATTGCCGGGATGGGGCTGGGGCTGACTTCGATCCGTTTCGCGATGGATGACCGGTTCGAGAGCGCGGTGGTTCTGATCCTGCTCGCGGCGCTGATCGACGGGATGGACGGGTTGCTCGCGCGGCGACTCAATGCGTCCTCGGATTTCGGGGCGGAGCTCGACAGCCTGTCCGACTTCCTCTGCTTCGGCGTGGCGCCCGGTCTTCTGCTTTATCGCTTCGCTCTGGGGGAGACGCACGCTTTCGGCTGGGTCTTCGTGCTGGTCTATACTGGGGCGGCCTGCCTGCGCCTCGCGCGGTTCAACGTGATGCGCGCCGAGCCCGAGTCGATGCGTCACTTCACGGGGGTGCCCGCACCCGCAGGGGCGGGGCTCGCCCTATTGCCGATGTTCGTCAGTTTCGCTGAACTGGGTGATGCGCGCGCGGTGCCGGTGGTCGTGGCGGTCTGGCTGGGCTTTGTCGGTTTGCTGATGATTTCGCGGATCAAGACCTTCTCGCCCAAAGCGATGCGCATTCCGCGTCGCGCGGTGGGCGTGCTGCTGATCGGCACGGTCATCGCGGTGGGGATGGTCTTCACGCGGATCTGGCTGCTGATGGTGATCCTGGCGGTGATCTACGCGGCGATGTTGATCCCCGCGATCTGGAAGGCGCGCGGGAGAATTCTGCGCGCGTGACCTCGCCCCTCTTCGACACTGCCGAACGCCGCTCCTCCGGGGCGGCGTTCGCGATTCCCGGGAGGTGTGAGGGCAGGGGAGGCGATTCACCGGAGAGAAGGGGGCGATTCACCCGGTCATCAGGGCGATTTCGGGTGATTTGCGCGAAACGGAATCGGGTGACCCCGGGGCAGTATCGAGCGATTCCGTGTCTGCCCATCGGCCCCGAGCCCATCCACTTTGCTTTTCGCCGCTTTTTTGACCAAGAAAATAAGGGTATCGAGAAAAAAGTGACGATCAGATGAAAAAACCTGTTGCGGACCCCGGTCCCTATGCGTAGAAACCCCCTCACCGAAGCGGCACACACCGCAGCGGGGCGCCGGAAGAGCCAGCGACGCTGACACGGACGGCAACGAACACTACTGAGGTTTGAGGGCGGGCTGCGCTACAAAGTAAGCGCTTCCGGTTCTTTTTGGCCTCACGCTCTTTGACATTGATAGATA
>NZ_DFRG01000063.1:3012-4297 GCF_002378135.1 Thioclava sp. UBA3469 | reverse complement strand
GGGTTCATCGACATTTTGACATTGGCGAGATCGACACCGCTTCCGTCCGCTTTCACGCGAGCTTTCACGTTATAGTCGATCACGCGCTTCACAGGCACGAGAACCTTCATGGCGTGTCTCCCTTGTGTAGTCCGCCAAATTGCGGCGAACGGATTCATTCGGCAATTTTGTTACAAGAGCAAAGGGCGAAGGGACAGGGGGAAAACGCCTCGTTTTGGCCCTGAAACGTCACGTCTTTTCGACTGTTTGCGCTAGCGGTGCGTGCGAATTGCCCTAGCGTCGCGCTGTGTCCGCGATCCGCCCATGAAAAAGGCCGCCCGAAGGCGGCCTTTCGCGTTTGTCTGCCGGGCAAGGTCAGTCGTCCTTGCACTCACCGGCGATCTTGCAGTCGTTCTGCATCTCGAGCCACATCGCGTTGGCGACGGCGACCAGAGCGGCCAGCGGAAGCCCGAGGATCCATGCGAAATACCACATCTGTCTGTCTCCTTAGTAAACGGTATGGCTGTCGCGCTCGACATCTTCGACCGTCACCTTGCCCCACAGGACCTTATAGACCCATGCGGTATAGGCGAGGATGAGCGGCATGAAGATGAGCGCGCAGACGAGCATGATGAACAGCGTCTGGTGCGAGGACGAAGCGTCCCAGACCGTCAGCGAGGCGTCGGGCATTTTCGAACTCGGCAGGATGAAGGGGAACATCGTCAGGCCGACCGAGGAGATCACGCCGAAGATGCCCAGTTTCGACCAGAGCAGCGTCGAGACTTCGCGCCCGGCGCGCAGCCCTCGCACCGCCATGGCGATACCCGCGAGGCCAAGGATCGGCGCAATCGCGATCCACGGGCGGTCCGCATAGGCCTGCATCCAGCTCCCGCTATGCTCGACCGTCGAGAAGAGCGGGTTGGAGGGGCCGTTGTCCGGAACCACCGAGGTGATGTGGTAGCCCGTGATCCCGAAGGCGAGCCAGATCCCCGCGAGGATATAGGCCACGAAGGCCACCATGCCCGCAACGGAGCCGATCTCGGTCGCGCGGACTTTCACCGCGCCTTCGGTCTTCACCGAGAGCCACGCCGCGCCATGCATCATCAGCATCGACAGCGACACCACGCCCGCGAGCAGCGCGTAGGGGTTCAGAAGGCCCAGCAGCTTCATGATGAAGTTGCCCGGATAGAGCGGCATCAGCATGTCGTTGAGCTCGAAGGGCACGCCTTGCAGCACGTTCCCCACGGCGACGCCGAAGATCAGTGCCGGCACCGCGCCGCCCACGAAGAGCGCCCAGTCCCAGCCG
>NZ_DFRG01000063.1:2506-2701 GCF_002378135.1 Thioclava sp. UBA3469 | reverse complement strand
ACGAAGAGCGCCCAGTCCCAGCCGTTGCGCCATGCCGCCGAGTCGCGCTTCGAGCGATACTTGAAGCCGACCGGGCGCAGGATCAGCGCCGCGAGCACGAGGAACATCGCGAGGTAAAACCCCGAGAAGCTCACCGCGTAGAGGGGTGGCCAGGCCGCGAAGATCGCGCCCCCGCCGAGGATGAACCAGACCTGG
>NZ_DFRG01000063.1:1838-2175 GCF_002378135.1 Thioclava sp. UBA3469 | reverse complement strand
GGTTGCCTTCCCAGACCGGGCCGATCGTGTTGATCGCCACGCGGCGCTCGCTATCGGTCTTGCCGACGAAGGGCAGAAGGGCCCCCACGCCCATATCGAAGCCGTCGGTGAGCGCGAAGCCGATCAGCAGGACGCCCAGCAGCAGCCACCAGATGACGCGCAGAACGTCGAGGGGGATGAGTTCATAGAGGATCATTGGTTCTTACTCCGCAGGCATGGTGACAGGGGCGTTGCCGTCGCGACCGGACAGGCGGTCGTCATGGCGCTGCAGCCACTCTTGAGTGACCTCGACATCCTGATACGGGCCTTTTTTGATGTATTTGATCATCAGGCCCAT
>NZ_DFRG01000063.1:472-1534 GCF_002378135.1 Thioclava sp. UBA3469 | reverse complement strand
GATGTATTTGATCATCAGGCCCATCTCGACGACGAAGAGCACGGTGTAGAAGGCCACGAAGCCCAGCAGCGTGAACAGCAGGTCGCCCACCGACAGGTGGCTGACCGAAAGTGCCGTTGGCAACACGCCGTCCACGGTCCAGGGTTGGCGTCCGAATTCGGCGGTGAACCAGCCCAGTTCCGCGGCGATCCACGGGGCGGGGATGACGATCACGGCCAGACGCAGCGCCCAACGCGGATATTGCATGCCCTTCCAGTTCGAGACGACGAAGAAGTAGACCATCAGCGCGATGAAGGAGAAGCCGAGCGCCACCATCAGGCGGAAGGACCAGAAGATCGGCCAGACCGTCGGAACGGTGTCATCCGCGGCCATCTTGATCTGCGCATCGGTCGCCTGTCGCGGATCGTCCATGTAGCGTTTGAGCAGATAGGCGTAACCCAGATCGCCGACATTCTCGTTGAACTGCTTGGTGACTTCGGGCGGGACATCGCCCTTGGCTTCGCGGATTTTCAGCAGGTCGTCATAGGCGACGATACCGTTGCGAATCCGCTCTTCCGAGCCTTTCACGAGCTCATCGATCCCGGTGATCTGCTCGGTCAGCGAGCGGGTGCCGATCAGGCCCATCACCCACGGGATATGGATCGCATATTTGGTCTCGCGATCTTGCTGATCGGGAATGCCGAAGAGGGTGAAGGAGGCGGGGGCCGGTTCGGTCTCCCACATCGCTTCCATCGCGGCGAGCTTCATTTTCTGGTTGTGAGTCGTCTCGTAGCCCGACTCGTCGCCGAGGATGACGACCGACAGGGCCGAGGCGAGGCCGAAGGCGGCCGCAACCGCGATCGAGCGGCGGGCGAGTTCGAAATGACGGCCCTTGAGCATGTACCAGCTCGACACGCCCATCACGAAGACAGCCGCCGTGACATAGCCTGCCGACACCGTGTGCACGAACTTGGCCTGCGCGACGGGGTTGAACACGACGTCGAAGAAGGAGGTCATCTCCATCCGCATCGTCAGCGGGTTGAAGTGGGCGCCGACCGGGTTCTGCATCCAGCCATTGGCGAT
>NZ_DFRG01000063.1:0-168 GCF_002378135.1 Thioclava sp. UBA3469 | reverse complement strand
GTTCTGCATCCAGCCATTGGCGATGAGGATCCAGAGCGCCGAGAAGTTCGACCCGATGGCGACGAGCCAGGTGACGACCATGTGCTTGACCGGCGAGAGCTTCTCCCAGCCGAAGAACATCAACCCGACGAAGGTCGCTTCCATGAAGAAGGCCATCAGGCCCTCGAT
>NZ_DFRG01000174.1:0-3963 GCF_002378135.1 Thioclava sp. UBA3469 | reverse complement strand
TGCTCGCGCAGCTGCTTGTCGAGCGCGCCGAGCGGTTCGTCCATCAGCAGGATGCGCGGATCGGCGGTCAGCGCCCGGCCGATGCCCACGCGCTGCTGCATCCCGCCCGAGAGCATGTAGACGGGGCTGTCCTCGAACCCCTCAAGGCCCAGCACGGTCAGGAATTCGCGGGCGACCTTGTAGCGTTTCTCCTTGGCGACGCCCTGCAGTTTCAGCCCGAAGGCGAGGTTGTCGAGCACGTTCATCCACGGCATCAGCGCGTGTTTTTGGAACACCACGGCGCGGTCCTGGCCGGGGCCGGTGACGGGGGCGCCGTCGAGTTTGATCTGGCCCGAACTGGGCGCGAGGAAGCCCGCGATCAGGTTCAGGAGCGTCGATTTCCCGCAACCCGAGGCGCCGAGGGCGACCACGAATTCGCCCGGCTCGATAGTCAGTTCGACATTGCGAAGCGCTTCGACCGGCTCGGATTTGTCACGGGCGGGGTAGAGTACGGAGGCGCGGCGGATTTCAAGCATCTGGGCTTCCTTTCCGGGGCGGAGCTGGGGAATGGGAAACGCCCGGCCAGTGGTCCGGCCGGGCGTTGGGACGTGTCGTTACTCGCCCATCGCGTCTTGCAGCGGCTTGAGCGTGATGAACTGCGAGTAGTCATCCGCCACCGAGTCGATCCGGCCCGCTTCCTTCAGGAATTCGGCAGTCGATTTGATCGCAGGCGCCATCGCGCCACCCAGCCAGTCGGAGCCGACCTGATCGGCGGGCTTGAGGAAGGTGTAACCCCCGAGGATACCCGGAACCTGTGCTGCGTCCGCGCCGGTATTCGTGGCGATCTCTTTCACCTCTGCGCTATCGGCGGTCCAGGCGTCCTTGTTGTCGATATAGGCGGCGTCGGCCTCGGCGGTGACCTTCACGAAGCCTGCGACGGCTTCCGGGTTTTCCTCGGCCCACTGGCTGTTGACGACCCAGCCGTCAAAGGTCGGGTAGCCCCATTTCGCGGTCTCGTCCGCGCCCATGATGCGGGTGCCCGATTTCAGAAGCTGCGACTGAACCGGATCCCAGATCCATGCGGCGTCGATGGCGTTCTGCTCCCACGCGGCGGCGATCTGGTCGGGCGACATCGACAGGATGGTCAGGTCGCTTTCCGAGATGCCCTCATGCTTGAGCGCGCCGGTGAGCGAGAAATGTGCGGTCGAGCCGACCGGCACGGCCACGCGCTTGCCCTTGAGGTCGGCCAGCGACGAGATGCCCGAGCCGTCATGCGCGATCAGACTCTCTGCCTGACCGATCACGTCGCCGATCATGAACAGCTTGATCGGCACGCCCTGGCTGGCGGCGATCGCGAAGGGCGAGGAGCCGAGCGCTGCGAGCTTCACGTCGCCCGAGGCCATCGCGGCGATCACGTCGGTGCCCGAGGCGAATTTGCGCCACTCGACATCGTAGCCCATCGCCTTCGCATATTCCTCGGTGTTGACCTTGGTCATCATCGGGATCGGCGTGCCGAAATTGCCGATGATCAGCGTTTCGGCCGAGGCGGCCGTGGCCATCGGCAGCAGGCCGATCAGCGCGAGCGTCGCGTAACGGGCGGTTTTCTTGAACATGTCTATCCTCGTCTGTTGGTTGAGCGGGCCGTTTGCGGCCTCTTTCGGGGAGGGGCCGGGGCGGTCGCCCGCCCTGGCCGGTGTTGATCCGTGTCAGGCGCTGAGCTTGGCTAGCGCGCGGTCGATCGTCTCGGTGATCCGGGTGATCTCGGAGGGGCCGACAATCAGCGCGGGGCTCAGGCACAGCGTGTTGTTGAAGCCTTTGAACGAGCGAGAGGTCTTGCCGATGATCACACCCTCGGCGTCGCAGGCACCGACCACACCTTCGACGAGCTTCTCGTCGAGCGGCTCTTTCGTGGCGCGATCCGCGACCAGTTCCAGCCCGCTGAACAGGCCCTTGCCGCGCACATCGCCCACGACGGCGTGCTTGTCCTTCAGCTCCATCAGGCGGTCCATCAGCAGGTCGCCCATCGCGTTGGTGTTCGCGAGCAGGTTCTCGTCCTCGATGATGCGCATGTTCTCCAGCGCCGCCGCCGGGCCTGCCGTGCAGCCGCCGAAGGTCGAGATGTCGCGGAAATAGCTCATCGGATCGTCGGGATCGGAGCGGAACTTCTCGAACACGTCCTCGGTCGTGATCAGGCACGAAATCGCGGCATAGCCCGAGGCCAGACCCTTCGCGGTGGTCACGAAATCGGGCTTGATGCCGTAATGCTGGTAGCCGAACCATTCGCCGGTGCGGCCCATGCCGCAGACGACCTCGTCCATATGGATCAGGATGTCGTATTTGGTGCAGATTTCCTGAACCCGCTCCCAATAGCCCGCGGGCGGGGTGATGACGCCGCCGCCTGCGGTGATCGGCTCGAGGCAGATCGCGCCCACGGTGTCGGGGCCTTCGCGCAGGATGACCTCTTCGATCGCGTTCGCGGCGCGCAGGCCGTAATCTTCGTCATCCCATTGCGCGCGATATTCGAGGCAATGCGGCACGGCGACGAACCCGTCGGGGAAGGGGCCATACTGGTCGCGGCGCTGTTCCTGACCGCAGGCCGCCATCGCGCCCAGCGAGGTGCCGTGATAGTCGCGCTCGCGGTAGAGGATCTTCCACTTCTTGCCGCCATGGTGCTTATGCGCGATCTGGCGCACCATCTTGAAGGCCTTCTCATTCGCCTCGGAGCCCGAGTTCGCGAAGAAGACACGGCTCAGGCCGGGCGTCTTCTCGACCAGACGGGCGGCGAATTGCGCCGCCGGGATCGTGCCCGCCGAGCCTGCGAAATAGTTCATCTTCAGAAGCTGGTCGCGCACGGCATTGGCGATGCTCTCGCGGCCATAGCCGACATTGACCGTCCACACGCCGCCCGAGACCGCATCGAGATAGTCGCGACCATTCTGGTCCCAGACCGTCATGCCCTTGCCCTCGACAAGAATGCGCGGATCGCGGTGGTCCAGGGCTGCGTGCTGGAACAGGTGGTGCCAGACATGGGCGCGGTCGGCTTCGACCGTGGCGCTGATATCGTTGAACTGACCGTCCATCGGGGTTTCCCTTTCCTTTGGGTTCGGCGCCAATCAAGCATTGCGGCAGCGCAGCATGTGAGGGCCAGAGCGCCAATTCCGATGGGGCCAGATTTCGGCATCGATGTATTTCGGGCAGAGGTTTTAAGCCCTCAGCCGGGCAGATGACCGGAAAATGGGCAATTGCCGAAGATCGGGCGGTATCTGGCCCGCTCGACCTTGCTCTTCCATGGGGCCAGAGCGCAGATGCGAGGGCAATTCAAAGGAGCCAGATCATGGACCGCTTGCCCGTCTCCATCGACCGTAACAGCCCCGAGCCGCTGCAAAGTCAGCTGCGTCAGGCGCTGATCGCGGCGATTCATGCGGGCAAGATGGCGCCGGGGCAGAAGGTGCTGTCCTCGCGCGCGCTGGCCGAGAAGCTGGGCATCGCGCGCAACACCGCCACCGCCGTCTATGACGAGCTGGTCGCGCGCAGCTATCTCGAGGCGCAACCGCGCCGCGGGCTGTTCGTCGCCACCCGCGGGCAGGGAAAGGGCCAGAGCGTCGCAGGCGCCTCTGTCGTCGATTGGCAGGCCCGCATCGGCGTCACCCCGTCGAAACTCAACCATATCCGCAAGCCACTGAACTGGCAGGATTATCCCTATCCGTTCATCTTCGGGCAGGTCGATCCACGGTTGTTCCCGCTCAACGCGTGGCGCAATTCCTCGCGCGATACATTGGGGCGGGCCTCGCTCGACTGGTGGGCGGCGGATCGTGCGGTCGACGACGATCCGATGCTGATCGAGCAGATCCGCACCCGCATCCTGCCCGAGCGCGGCATCTATGCGCGGCCCGAGGAGATCCTGATCACGCTTGGCGCGCAGGAGGGGTTCTACCTGCTCGCCCAGCTTCTGGCGGGGGCGGGCAAGCGGGTCGGCTGCGAGAT
>NZ_DFRG01000011.1:8223-11950 GCF_002378135.1 Thioclava sp. UBA3469 | reverse complement strand
ATCAGCTTCACCTCGTGCAGGCACTCGAAATAGGCCATCTCGGGGGCGTAGCCGGCTTCCACGAGGGTCTCGAAGCCCATGCGGATCAGCTCGACGAGGCCGCCGCAGAGAACCGCTTGCTCGCCGAACAGGTCGGTTTCGCATTCCTGACGGAAGTTGGTCTCGATGATGCCCGAGCGGCCGCCACCGATGGCCGAGCAGTAGCTCAGCGCGATGTCCTGCGCCTTGCCGGTCGCGTCGTTCTCGACCGCGAAGAGGCACGGCACGCCGCCGCCCTTGGTGTATTCGCCGCGCACGGTGTGACCCGGGCCTTTCGGCGCCATCATGATCACGTCGATGCCGGGCTTCGGCTCGATCAGGCCGAAATGCACGTTCAGGCCGTGGGCGAACGCGATCGCCGAGCCGTCTTTCAGGTTGTCATGGACGTACTTCTTGTAGGTCTCGGCCTGAAGTTCGTCGGGCATGGTGAACATGATCACGTCGCACCAGGCAGCCGCTTCGGCGATACCCATCACCTGCAGGCCTTCGGCTTCGGCTTTCGCTTTCGAGGGCGAGCCGTCGCGCAGCGCAACGGCCACGTTCTTCGCACCCGAGTCGCGCAGGTTCAGCGCGTGGGCGTGGCCCTGCGAGCCGTAGCCAAGAATGGCGACTTTCTTGTCCTTGATCAGGTTCACATCGCAATCGCGATCGTAATAGACGCGCATGGCGTTCCTCCTTCTTTTCTGAGGCTGAGAATAGAACGTTCTGCGCGAATATGCGTTCAGAAGTTGAGCGTATCTGCTATTGAGGATAAAAGTCATTCGCACTTTTGGATAAAAACGGAAAAACCATGCAGATCGACGATACGGACCGCCGGATATTGCGTCAGATGATGGCGGAGCCGGGTCTCCCCTCGGCCGAACTGGCCGAGCGCGCCGGCGTCACGCCCGCGACCTGTTGGCGTCGGATCGAGAAGCTGCGCGAAGGCGGGGTGATCCGCGGGGAAGAGGCGCTGATCGATTGGCACGCTCTCGGCTGGGCGGTTGAGGTGTCCCTGCGCTTCACCTTGGATAAGACCAACCCGCGCGCTTTCGACGAATTCACCGCCGCCGCGCGAGAGGTCCCGGAAGTCATTGAAATCCAAAGCTTCCTCGGCTCCACCGATATGCGCCTGCAGGTCATCGCCCGCGACATGGCGCATTATCAGGAGATTTACCGCAACCGCATTCTGACCCTGCCGCATATCGCCGAACTCGATGCTCTGATGCTGATCTCGACGATCAAATCCAGCGCGGAGCTGCCGATATGAGCCTCGATCTCGACGATTTCGACCGCCAGCTGCTGCGGGCGCTGAGCCGCGATTCCACGCAGAGCGCGGGCGCGTTGGGGCGCAAGCTCGGGCTTTCTCAGCCGGCGACTTGGCGCCGAATCCGTCGGATGCAGGAGGCGGGCGTGATCGCGGGGCGGCGTGTCATCGTCGATCCCGAGGCGCTGGGGTTCGGCGTGACGGTCTTTCTGGGCGTGAAGCTCGCCGCGAAAGGCCGCGTCAGCCTTGAGGATTTCGAGCGCGCGGTGACCGCGATCCCGGAAGTGCAGCTCGTGCAGCACGTCCTCGGGCTCTTCGATTACCGGCTGCGCGTCACTGCGCGCGATCTGCCCGACTTCGAACGGGTCTTGCGGCGTCGGATCATGACCTTGCCCGGGGTCGGGCAGGTCGAGGCGAATGTGCTGCTCAACGAAGAACGCCGCCCCGGTCCCTTGGGGTGATTCATTACAGTTGAAAAATTGGGCAAATTGCGCGTGAAATGGGCGCAGCTGCCGTTGTGCCTTGGTCAAAGCCAGATCTGCGCGAGCAAGGCATGGACCGCTCCGTTGGTGCGGTTTTGGATCGGGAGGGAGGGACCCATGTTCGACGCGAAAATACAGACTACGGCTGCAGTCGAGATGCAGCGTTCGCGCGGCGTGGCGCGGGCCGCCTTTTCCGGTGCGCGGCTGACTGGCCTCCATCAAAGCGGGTCCGCGAAAGCCATTCTGCCGCGCGTTCCGGGCGCGGCAGAAGTGGTTTTCCTGAATACTTCCGGTGGCTTGGCCTCTGGGGACCGGCTTTCCTACAAGACCGATCTGGAAGACGGCGCGAAGCTCGTGGCGACGACCCAAGCCGCCGAGCGCGCCTATCGCGCCGATGGTGATCAGGCGCAGGTCGAGGTGCATCACAATGTCGGTGCCGGGTGTCATCTCGATTGGTTGCCGCAGGAGACGATCCTCTTCGATCGCTCGAAACTTGTCCGTGACACGACGATTTCGCTGGCCGCCGATGCGTCCTGCATGATGCTCGAGGCGGTGGTTCTGGGCCGGATCGCGATGGGCGAGCGGGTGCAGGACTTGCAGTTTTTCGACATGCGCCGGATCGATCGCGCCGGAAAGCCTGTGTTTTTCGAGCCCTTCTTGCTGAATTCCAACATTTTGGCCAAGGGCGCGCGCAGTGCGGTTCTGGGCGAGGCGCGCGCTTTCGCGACGCTCGTTCTGTGCCAGCAAGGTGCGGAAGACGCGGTGGAGCCCGTACGCGCGGTGCTCGACGAGCCGGGCGTCGAAGGGGCGGCTTCGGGGTTCGACGGCAAATGTGTCATCCGCCTTCTTGCGCAGGATGGTTGGCCGATGCGGCGACAAATTCTACGACTTTTCAATACGTTGCGACGCGGTGAAGCGGCGCCGCGTGTGTGGCAGATCTGAGGGAATACGATGAACCTGACACCGAGGGAAAAGGACAAGCTGCTGATCAGCGTTGCTGCGATGGTTGCGCGCAACCGGCTGGAACGCGGCGTGAAGCTCAATCACCCGGAAGCCATTGCAATCATTTCGGATTTCGTCGTCGAGGGGGCCCGCGAAGGGCGCTCCGTCGCCGATCTGATGGAGGCGGGGGCAGGGGTGATCTCGGCCGATCAATGCATGGAGGGCATCCCCGAGATGATCCATTCCATTCAGGTCGAAGCGACCTTCCCGGACGGCACGAAGCTCGTCACCGTCCACCATCCGATCCGCTGAGATAAGTTCAGCTTATACAGACCGACCCGAAATAAATTTTTCTAATGAAAGGCCGTCCGATGAAACTTCTAGCTGCTCTCGCCGTCCTCGCGCCCACTGCCGCGCTGGCCCATCCCGGCCACAGCGCGGGGAGCACATGGTTCTTCCACGACGGTCCGCTGATCGGGCTGCTTGCGCTCGCAACGGTCGCCTATGTCGGGCCGGAACTGGCGCGCGCGCTGCGTCGCAACAAGGAGTGAGCCGATGATCCCCGGAGAAATCCTGCCCGCGGCGGGCGAGATCACGCTGAATGAGGGCTGCGAGGCGATCACGCTGATGGTCGCCAATACCGGCGACCGCCCGGTGCAGGTCGGCTCGCATTACCATTTCGCGGAGACCAATCCGGGGTTGGAGTTCGACCGGGACGCCGCGCGCGGCTACCGTCTGGACATCGCGGCCGGAACGGCGGTGCGGTTCGAGCCGGGCCAGAGCCGCGAAGTGCGGCTGGTGCCCTATCGCGGCTCGCGTGAAGTCTATGGATTCAATCAGAAAGTTATGGGGGCGCTCTGATGCCGGCTTTGATCTCGCGTAGCACCTATGCCGATATGTTCGGTCCCACCACCGGCGACCGGGTGCGGCTCGCCGATACCGATTTGATCATCGAGGTCGAGCGCGACCTGACCACCTATGGCGAGGAGGTCAAGTTCGGCGGCGGCAAGGTGATCCG
>NZ_DFRG01000011.1:0-7897 GCF_002378135.1 Thioclava sp. UBA3469 | reverse complement strand
GTGATCCGCGACGGCATGGGTCAGAGCCAGGTTTCCCGCGCGGGCGGCGCGGTCGATACTGTCATCACCAATGCGCTGATTGTGGACCATTCGGGAATCTACAAGGCGGATGTCGGCCTGAAGAGTGGGCAGATCGTGGCGATCGGCAAGGCGGGCAATCCCGACACCCAGCCGAATGTCGACATCATCATCGGGCCGGGGACGGAAGTCATTGCCGGGGAAGGGAAAATCCTGACCGCTGGCGGGTTCGACGCGCATATCCATTTCATCTGCCCGCAGCAGATCGAGGATGCGCTGGCGTCGGGGATGACGACGATGCTGGGCGGCGGCACGGGCCCCGCGCATGGCACGCTGGCCACGACCTGCACGCCGGGGCCTTGGCACATCGCGCGGATGCTGCAGAGCTTCGACGCGCTGCCGGTCAACCTCGCGCTGTCGGGCAAGGGCAATGCCTCGCGCCCCGAGGCGCTGGTCGAGATGGTCGAGGGCGGCGCCTGCGCGCTGAAACTGCACGAGGATTGGGGCACGACGCCGGGCGCGATCGATTGCTGCCTGTCGGTGGCCGACGACATGGACGTGCAGGTGATGATCCACACCGACACGCTCAACGAGAGCGGCTTCGTCGAGAATACGCTCGCCGCGATCAAGGGACGTACGATCCACGCCTTCCACACCGAAGGCGCGGGGGGCGGCCACGCGCCGGACATCCTGAAGGTGGTGAGTGCGCCGAATGTGATCCCGTCTTCGACCAACCCGACGCGGCCCTATACCGGCAACACGATCGAAGAGCATCTCGATATGCTGATGGTGTGCCATCACCTCGATAACAAGGTGCCCGAGGATGTGGCCTTCGCGGAAAGCCGTATCCGGAAAGAGACGATTGCGGCCGAGGATATCCTGCATGACATGGGGGCGATGTCGATCATCAGCTCGGACAGTCAGGCGATGGGGCGCGTGGGCGAGGTGATCATTCGCTGCTGGCAAACCGCGGACAAGATGCGCAAACAGCGCGGGCGGTTGCCGGAAGAGCAGGGCGACAATGATAACGTGCGGGTGAAGCGGTTCATCGCGAAATACACGATCAACCCGGCGATCACCCATGGGATGAGCCAGCATATCGGCTCGATCGAGGTGGGTAAGCGTGCCGATCTGGTGCTGTGGAACCCGGCCTTCTTCGGCGCGAAGCCCGATATGGTGCTGATCGGCGGGTCGATCGTCTCGGCGCAGATGGGCGATCCGAACGGGTCGATCCCGGCGCAGCCGTTCTACACGCGCGACATGTTCGGCGCGCTGGGTGGCGCGCGGCATGCGAGTTCTGTCACCTTCGTCAGTCAGGCGGCGCAGGCCAACGGGCTGGCGGCGAGCCTGGGGCTGCAGAAACAGACGCTCGCCGTCGAGGGCACGCGCGGCATCGGCAAGGCGCAGATGATCCACAATGCGGCGACGCCCGAGATCGACGTGCATCCCGAGACCTATGAGGTGCGCGCGGATGGCGAATTGCTGACCTGCGCACCGGCGGAGGTTCTGCCGCTGGCGCAGCGTTACTTCCTCTTCTGAGGATGGCGTCAGCCGCCGGATACGAGGCGCAGCCCGCGGTCCGAGTCCCTGACGAGTTCGGGCAGGCGGTGCCGCGTCGGATCATGCGGTCGCGTCTGCAGCGTGCGGGTCACTTTCTCGCGCTGAAAGGCCGGGTCGGCGCGGATTTCGGGCGGCAGCAGGCGCGGCTCCAGCACCTGGCGGCGGCTGGTGACGATCTCCACCTTCGTCCAGCGGCCGAGACAGGGCATGTCGGGCTGGGTAAGGTAGGCTTCGCGCAGCTCCGCCTCGCGGCGTTTGAGTTGTGCGATCTGCGCGCGGATCTGGGCCAGCTCGTCCGCGGGAGTGCGCGGTTCGAAGCAATGGTGGAACATTGAAAGACTCCTTTGCTGCAGAGCAGTCTGCGGTCGGAGGTTTGAGAAAGCGTTAAGGGGAGCCGAGAGAATGAGCGATTATCCCAAGGCCGAGAAAGTCGCGCCGAAAGGTGCCTGGCAGGCGGCGGTCGACTATGTGGCGCTGGATTACGAGGGGCGGTTCCTGCGCCGCAAGCGGCTGGTTGCTGGCTCGGGCGCGGGGTTTCTGGTGGATCTGCCGGAGGTGACCAACCTCACGGGCGGCGAGGCCTTCGTGCTGGAGGACGGTCGCTTCATCGAGGTGCGCCCGGCGCTGGAGCCGGTGCTGGTGGTGACGGGCGATCTGACGCGGCTGGCCTGGCATGTCGGCAACCGTCACACGCCCTGCCAGATTGAGGCGGAGCGGCTGGTGATCCGGGCCGATCATGTGCTCGAAGCGATGCTGAAGCAGCTGGGCGCGGAGGTTTCGCCCGCGGTCGAGACCTTCCAGCCTGAGGGCGGCGCCTACGGGATGGGGCGCACGATGGGGCATGAGCACGGGCATTCGCATCACCATGGGCATTCCCATTCGCATGACCACGACCATTCGCACAGCCACGACCATCATCACGACCATGCCTGATCCAACCGCGCCTCTGTCCCTGATGCAATGGCTCTCCCCGGCCTTTCCGACCGGGGCGTTCGCCTATTCGCATGGGCTGGAGCAGGCGGTGGCGGCGGGTGAGATTGTCGATGCGGTGGGGTTCGCCATTTGGCTGGGGAATGTGTTGGAGCATGGCGCGGGCTGGTCGGATGCGGTGCTGCTGGCCTGCGGACTGCGGGGCGGCGATCTGGAGGAACTGGACGCGCTGGGGCGTGCGATGGCAGGTTCGGCCGAGCGGCTGCGCGAGACGGCGGAACAGGGCGCGGCCTTCACGCTGGCGCAGGCCGGGTTGCGGGGCGTCGAGCTGCCACCGCGGATCTTGCCGGTCGCACTGGCCGAGGCGGCGCGCGATCTGGACCTGCCGGCCGCGCAGGTGATTTCCCTTTTCCAGCATTCGTTTGCGTCGAACCTTGTCTCTGCGGCGATCCGGCTTGTTCCTTTGGGGCAAATCGCGGGACAAACGGTTCTGAGTGAGCTGCACGGAAAAATCGCCGAGATCGCGGCACGCGCGGCGCAGGCGGAACTGACTGACCTGAGCTTCAGCGCCTTTCGCGCCGAGGTCTCGGCCATGAAACACGAGACGCTCGATGTGCGTCTCTTCAAGACTTGAGGTGAGGATATGGGCAACGGACCTTTGCGCGTGGGAATTGGCGGACCGGTGGGCGTGGGCAAGACCACGCTGACCGAGCAGCTGGCGCGGGCCTTGGCGTCGCGCGTGTCGATGGCGGTGGTGACGAACGATATCTATACGCGCGAGGATGCCGAGGCGCTGATGCGCGCGCAGGTCCTGCCGGGCGAACGTATTCGCGGCGTCGAGACGGGGGGCTGTCCGCATACCGCAATCCGCGAGGATGCGTCGATCAATCTGGCGGCCATCGCCGATCTGACCGCGAAACTCCCCGATCTGGAACTGGTGCTGATCGAGAGCGGCGGCGACAATCTGGCGGCGACCTTCTCGCCGGAACTGGCCGATCTGACGATCTATGTGATCGACACGGCGGCGGGGCAGGATATCCCGCGCAAGCGCGGTCCGGGGCTGACGAAGTCCGATCTTCTGGTGGTGAACAAGGTGGACCTCGCGCCGCATGTTGGCGTCGATCTGGCGCAGCTCGAGGCGGATACGCAAACCGCGCGCGGGTCGAAGCCCTATGTCATGGCGCGGCTGCGCCAAGGTGCGGGCATCGAGGAGATCGTTGCATTTCTCGAGCGCGAGGGTGGTTTGGCGCTGAAATCGATTCCAGCCTGATAACGAAATAGTTGCCCATTTATTGGGCGAAAACTCACAATTTGTGCGAAAACTTCGGCAGACCCGCCCATTCGGCGGGTTTTTTGCTGCGTGGTGCCGGAATTTTTTGCCGCATCGCAGCGCGAGGGATTGGATGTCGGAGGCGCTCGGCTGTGCGCCCCTGGTCGGAGGGATGGCCTCGACCGTTACCAATAGTGGAGGTTCGACACCTGCAGAATGAGCCCATCAAGGGCCGCGCAGGGTCGACGCTAACGAGGGAAATGAAATGATCAATCGGCGTAAACTTATGATGTCTGCGGCTCTGGCCGGGGCCATGTCGATGAGCGGGGGCTTCGCCTTCGCGCAGGAGGACGACAAGATCAAAGTTGGCGTTCTGCACTCGCTGTCGGGCACGATGGCGATCTCGGAAACCACGCTCAAGGACACGGTCCTGATGCTGGTCGAAGAGCAGAACAAGAAAGGCGGCATCAACGGCAAGATGCTCGAGGCGGTCGTGGTCGACCCGGCCTCCGACTGGCCGCTGTTTGCCGAAAAGGCGCGCGAGCTGATCACCGTGGACAAGGTCGACGTGATCTTCGGCTGCTGGACTTCCGTGTCGCGTAAATCGGTTCTGCCGGTCCTCGAGGAACTCAACGGTCTGCTGTTCTACCCGGTGCAATACGAGGGCGAGGAAAGCTCGCGCAACGTGTTCTACACCGGTGCGGCCCCGAACCAGCAGGCGATCCCGGCGGTCGACTACTTCCTCGAGGAACTCGGCGTCGAGAAATTCGCGCTGCTGGGCACCGACTATGTCTATCCGCGCACCACGAACAACATTCTCGAAGCCTATCTGCAGGACAAGGGCATCGCGAAGGAAGATATCTTCGTGAACTACACGCCCTTCGGGCAGTCGGATTGGTCGAAGATCGTCTCCGACGTGAAGGCGCTGGGCGCGGACGGCAAGAAGGTCGGCGTGATCTCGACGATCAACGGCGACGCGAATATCGGCTTCTACAAGGAACTCGCAGCCTCGGGCATCACCGCCGAGGACATCCCCGTCGTGGCCTTCTCGGTCGGCGAAGAGGAGCTGTCCGGTCTGGGCGAGGCGGATCTCAAGAACCTCGTCGGTCAGCTGGCCGCGTGGAACTACTTCGAGAGCGCCGACACGCCCGAGAACGCGGCCTTCATCAAGCAGTGGCACGCCTTCACCGGCGACGACAGCCGCGTGACCAACGACCCGATGGAAGCCACCTATATCGGCTTCAACATGTGGGTGCAGGCGGTCGAGCAGGTCGGCTCCACCAATGTCGACGAAGTCATCGCCGCGATGCCGGGGCAGGAATTCCCGAACCTCACCGGCTCCACCGCGAAGATGCTGCCGAACCACCACCTGACCAAGCCGGTCCTCATCGGCGAGATCATGGAAGACGGTCAGTTCGACATCATCTCGCAGACCGATCCGGTGCCGGGCGACGCCTGGACCGACTTCCTGCCGGAATCGGCGGTGCTCAAGTCGGATTGGCCGGGTCTCGATTGCGGCATGTACAACACCGAGACCGAAACCTGCGTTCAGAAGAAATCGAACTACTGATCGTGTCTTGTCCGGGAGGGGTGCGCCTCTCCCGGCCGTTTCATCCTAAGGGGACGGGATGCGCAAGTTTTTGATCGCGCTCGGGATTGTTCTGGCATTGGCTCTGCCGGGGCTGGCGCAGGACGCGGGCGACGCGCCGCAGGCGGAGGCCACGCAAAGCGAAGCCACGGGGCTGCGCGCCGTTCTTCAGGACTATGCCAAGCAGATCGCGAAGCCGTCGCGCCGCACTATCGGCCCGGTCATCGAGGCGGTCGCCGGTTCGGGCGAGGGGGCCTCGCGCTTCCTGCAGGCCTGGTCCGACAAGCGCGTCGGGCTGCGCGAAAGCGACGGCGCCTTCTTCATCGTGAAGAAATCCGGCAGCGAATACGAGCTGAGCGATCCGGTCACCGGGAAGCCTGCCGGCACCGCGCCGAAATCCGACATCAAGGAAGTGAAGCCGAATTCCGGCGTGCGGGCCGAGATCGGTGTGGCGCTGGTGCGGTTTCTGCTCAGCGACCCCGATCCGAAGAAACGCCGCGAGGCGCTGACCGCGATCGACCGCAACGGCGAGGCCTCGCATCTGGAGCCGCTGCGCGCCTCGATCCCCGACGAGCCCGATCCCGCGATCAAGGCCGAGAAGCAGCGGCTGGAACGTCTGTTGACGATCCGCTTCGGCAAGGATGCCGAGGAGCGCGTCGCGGCGATCGACAGTTTCGGCGCCGATCTGGGGCTGGATTTCCGCGCGACGCTGAACCCGCTGGTGGCGACGACCCGCAGGGTTTTCGAAGGCGCGCCCGAGGGCAATGTCGCGCAGACGCTCAAGCCGGGCCGCGATCTCCCCGAAGATGAGGCCTATGCGATGCTGGTGAGCGCCGATCTGGCGCCCGCGCGGATCTCGGCCTCGGAAATGCAGCAGGCATTGGCTGCGCATGTCGAGAATGGTCAGGTGGGCGGGCTGCCGCTGGCCGCGATGGCCGATCCGGCCAAGCGCGAGGAGGCCTATGCGACGCTGTCCGCTGCCGGCGAGGTGCCAACACGTCTGACCGATGCAGAGGCTGAGAAACTCGTCGCAAATCACCAATACGCCGATATCTATGCCGAGCCGGACCCGGAAGTGACCGCCGCCGCCGAGGCTGCGCTGACCCGGGTGAGCCGCACGGTGGCCGGGATGCAGACGGTCGATCTCGGCCTCGATGCGCTCTCGCTCGCCTCAATTTATTTTCTCGCCGCCATCGGGTTGGCGATCACCTTCGGGGTGATGGGCGTGATCAATATGGCCCATGGCGAGTTCATCACCATGGGCGCTTATACCGGCTATGTCGTGCAGCTCTTCGTGCCCGATTACACGCTGTCGATCCTGATCGCGCTGCCTTTGGCCTTTGCGATCACCTTCGGCGCGGGCGTCGCGATGGAGCGGCTGGTGATCCGGTATCTTTACAAACGTCCGCTGGAAACGTTGCTCGCGACCTTCGGTATCTCGATCGCGCTGCAGCAGCTCTTCAAGAATATCTTCGGCACGCAGGCCCGTCCGCTGACTTCGCCGCCGTGGCTGGAAGGGGCGTGGACGCTCAACGACGTGGTATCGATCAGCTATATCCGCATCGCGATCTTCGTCTTGGCGCTGATTTTCCTTGCCCTCTATCTCTGGGTGATGCGCAAGACCCGCCTCGGGCTGGAGGTCCGCGCGGTCACGCAGAACCCGTCGATGGCGGCGTCTATGGGGATCAACCCGGATCGCATCAACATGCTCGCCTTCGGGTTTGGGTCTGGCATCGCCGGGATCGCGGGCGTGGCCATCGGGCTCTTCGCGAAAGTCACCTCCGAGATGGGGCAGGACTATATCGTGCAGAGCTTCATGACGGTCGTGGTCGGCGGCGTCGGCTCGATCTTCGGCACGCTGGCGGGCGCGACCCTGATCGGCGTGCTGCAAAAGGGGATCGAATGGCTGAACCCGTCGAACACGCTCGCGGCGCAGACCTACATGATCCTCTTCATCATCATCTTCATCCAGTTCCGCCCGCGCGGCATCATCGCGCTCAAGGGCCGGGCCGCGGGGGATTGAGCATGCAACAGACCGCTTTCCCTTCCAATTGCCTGAAATATCCCGGGGGGACTGGGGGGCTGGCCCCCCAGCTTGGGCGCGAGGTGCAGATATGAAATCCGGTTTCCTCGCCAAGAACCCGTCCGTCTTGTGGTTCCTGCTGATCCTCGCGGTCTTCACGTTGGGCGTCACCTTTCTCTCCCATGCCTACGGGCCGGGGGCGATCTCGACCTCGATGGTCAAGACGCTGGGCAAGACGCTGTGCCTGTGCCTGATCGCCATCGCGATGGATCTGGTCTGGGGCTATACGGGCATCCTCAGCCTCGGCCATTTCGCCTTCTTCGGGCTGGGCGGTTACATGATCGGCATGTGGCTCATGTATGAGCGCACCCGCGACATCGTGCTGAAATCTGCAGGCGAATTCCCGATGACGCCGCAGGAGGTCAATGATGCGATCGGCACGCAAATCTTTGGCGTGGTGGGTGGATCGGACTTGCCTGCGATCTGGACCTTCGCGGGCAACCTGCCG
>NZ_DFRG01000243.1:0-17954 GCF_002378135.1 Thioclava sp. UBA3469 | reverse complement strand
CTCGGCCACCACCACATCGGAGACTTCCTTATGCAGTGCAGAACGGATCTCGCCCAGGACGCGCGGCGCCGCAACGATCACCAGCCGCTCGATCCGGCCCTTATGGACCATCTTGTAGAGTCGCTCGGCCAGATCGTCGGCGAAGCGCATCTTCGCCAGCTCGTGCCAGTCGGTCTCCTGGAAGGCCGAGCGATGGCCGGGACCGTCATCGGCCATACGTCCGGGGCTGTCGGTGCCCTGCTCGTGATCCGGCGGGTTCTCCTGCTCGTCGATGCGGCGCACGACGAGGTTGGGATCCTGCTCGTCCATCATGTTTTCAAGAAACAGCGCCTTCTCGCCATCCGCGATCACAACCCAGGTGCCTTTGGAAAGCTTGGTCATCACATCTTCTCCTTTTCACCGCTGTCGCGCTCGTCACCGCCCAACGGACGGGTCGCGCCTGCCGAAGTCTCATCCAGGCGTTTCTTCTCGTCGCGGGTGCCGACCTTGCGATTGAGGTTCCCGCCCGAGCTGCCTTGTCCTTCCGGCGTCTCGATATTCTCGGGCTTCTCGCCGAGGACCTCTTCGGTTTCGCGCTTGCCGTCTTTCGAACGAATACGCTCTGCCATCACATCCTCCTCTTGGTTTCTGGTAGCTGTCAAGAAAACCGATTTCGCAGGGGTGCGGTTCCTGCTTTGCAGGCTTTCCGTTCCGGCAATCATCACGGGTAAAAAACGAAAAAGGGCGCCCCGCAGGACGCCCTTCAAATTCGTTTCGCGCGCGGAAATTACATGCGCGACGCGACGTTTTCCCAGTTCACCAGCTTGTCGAGGAAGTTCGACAGGTAGGCCGGGCGCTTGTTGCGGAAGTCGATGTAGTAGGAGTGCTCCCACACGTCGCAGCCCAGAAGCGCGGTCTGGCCGAAGCACAGCGGGTTCACGCCGTTCTCGGTCTTGGTCACTTTCAGCGACCCGTCGGTGTCCTTCACCAGCCATGCCCAGCCCGAGCCGAACTGGCCCGCGCCTGCGGCGGCGAAGTCTTCCTTGAACTTGTCGACCGAGCCGAAGCTTTCGGTCAGCGCCTTTTCCAGCTCGCTCGGCATCGCCGAGTTGCCCGGCCCCATCATTTCCCAGAACTGGGTGTGGTTCCAATGCTGCGAGGCGTTGTTGAAGACGCCGCTCTGCGCAACCGCGTTCGGCTGGTAGGTGCCCTTCACGATCTCTTCGACCGACTTGCCTTCCCATTCGGTACCGGCAATCGCCTTGTTGCCGTTATCGACATAGGCCTTGTGGTGAATGTCGTGGTGGTATTCGAGGGTTTCCTTCGACATGCCGAGATCCGCGAGTGCGTCGTGGGCATAGGGAAGATCGGGAAGTTCAAAAGCCATGATGTCCTCTCATTAGTTCGAAGGTACGTGTGTCAAACACTAAAGAAGCGCTGGAGGTTCCGAGGTCAAGCCGTTTCCGGCCCGAAAATCCGAGAGATGCGCTCAGGTTTTTCGCCTCAGCGAGAGGGCGATCCCGCCGATCACCAGCGCCGCGGCCAGCCAGAAGCGTGCCGAAGGCGTCTCCGCGAGCAAAACCGCCCCGCCCAGCGCCGCGATCAAGGGCACGGAGAGTTGAGCGATGGCAGCGAGGCTCGCGGGGATTTGCGGTATTACGCGATACCACAGCGCATAGCCCAGCCCCGAGGTCACCGCGCCCGAAAGGATCGCAGGCGTCCAGCCCCAGCTTGCCCCCTGCCCCCAATCGCCCGCGCCCAGCATCCAGATCAGCGCCAGCGGCGTGGCGAGTGCGAAATTGAGCGCGGTCGCGACCAGCGGATCGGTCGCGCGTCGTCCGTTGAGCGAATAGAGCCCCCAGCCGATCCCGGCGAGCGCCATCATCGCAAATCCGCGCGGGTCGATATGGGCGGCTCCCGAGGCGGGCAGCAGCAGGACAGCCAGACCCGCGAAGGCGAGCCCCGCCCCGATCCAGCGCCAGAGCGAGATCGCCTCGCGAAGCCACAGGGCGCCCGCGAACATGGTGATCTGCACCATCCCGAACAGCGTCAGCGCGCCGACGCCCGCGTCGATCAGCCCGCTCGCGATGGAAAACCCGAAGATATAGAGCGCAAGCGTCGCGACCCCGGCCCCCAGCACCGCGCCCGGCAGCCGCAGCCCGCGCGCGCCCTTCGCCCGGATCGCGAGGATCAGCAGCACCAGCGCGCCCGAGGCGAGGCGCACGAAGCCCGTCGCAGCAGGCCCCCAGCCCGCATCATGCACCGCCATCCGGTTGAGCACCGAATTGGCCGCGAAGGCGACCATGACGAGGGCGGTGAGAGCGAAAAGGCGCATGCTCAAGTCATCGCCGCGCCACGCAGCGCTGTCCAGCCCGACCTTTGGCCGACGCGAAAACAATGGCTTCGACGCCCGGCCCTATACATCGCGGGACCGTTGCCGCACGATGCTATTGCTAGGGATTGACATAGAGGAGCCGGATCATGGCGAAGAAAGCGAAGCTCAAGGAGCTGAAACAGGAAGTGAAGACGCGCAAGGCCAAGGTCGAGCGTCAGGAAAAGAAGCTGAAAGAGGCGAAGAAGGCGCTCAAGAAAGCTTCGTAACCCCGCGCTCGGGATCGGGCGCAATGAAAAAAGGCCCGGATCGCTTAGATCCGGGCCTTTTTCATGTCTCGGGCGAACCGTGGATCAGTCGCGGGTGTACATACCCTCGTAGATCGGGACGAGCGTGTCGGTCTCGAAGAGCGACGACACGGACGTGCCCGACCAGGTGTTGAGTATCGCCTGCGCGAACATCGGTGCGGTCGGCACGATGCGGATGTTCGGGCAGGCTTTCACGGCGTCGGTCGGCTCGATCGAGTCGGTGATGACCAGCGATTTCAGCGCCGAATTGGTCACGCGCTCGACCGCCGGGCCCGACAGGACGCCGTGGGAGATATAGGCGTGAACTTCGGTCGCGCCGTGCTCCATCAGCAGATCTGCGGCCTTGCACAGCGTGCCTGCCGTGTCGACCATATCGTCGACGATGATGCATTTCTGGCCCTTCACGTCACCGATCACGGTCATGCCGGCCACTTCGCCCGCCTTCTCGCGGCGCTTGTCGACGATGGAGAGCGGCGCGTCGATCCGCTTGGCCAGCTCACGCGCGCGGGCCACGCCGCCGACGTCGGGCGAGACGACCATGATATCGTCGGTCTGGCCTTTGAAGTTGTGCAGGATATCGAGCGCGAAGACCGGCGAGGCGTAGAGGTTGTCCACCGGAATGTCGAAGAAGCCCTGGATCTGGGCTGCGTGCAGGTCGAGCGTCAGGATGCGGTCGACGCCGGCTTCGGTCAGCAGGTTCGCGACCAGCTTGGCCGAAATCGGCGTGCGGGCCTTGGTGCGGCGATCCTGACGGGCATAGCCGAAATAGGGGATCACGGCGGTGATGCGATCGGCCGAGGAGCGTTTGAGCGCATCGGTGATGATCAGCAGCTCCATCAGGTTGTCGTTGGCCGGGTTCGAGGTCGGCTGGATAATGAACATGTCCTCGCCGCGGACGTTCTCGAAAACCTCGACGAAGATCTCGCCATCGTTGAAACGCTCGACCCGCGCATCCACCAAACCGACGGACATGCCGCGATGCATCGACATGCGCCGCGCGATGGATTGCGCGAGCGGTTTGTTGGAATTTCCGGAGATGAGCTTCGGTTCAGTGACGACGGACATGGGCCAGTTCCTTCGTGACGCCGGTCAGTGCCGGCGGGATTCGCTTGATTGCGCCTGCCTTAGCACCGGGGTAGCGTGGCGGCAATTTCGACTGTCAAGAAAGTGTTATGAATGGCACGCATCGACTACTATTTCGGCACGTTCAGCCCCTGGGCCTACCTTGGCGGCCCGCGATTCGAAGAGATCGCGGCGCGTCATGGCGCTGAAGTCACCTATAAGCCGCTCGACCTTCTGGGCCTGTTCGACCGCACCGGCGGGGTGCGCCCGGCGCAGCGCCACCAGAGCCGGATGGAATACCGGATGCAGGAGCTCAAGCGCTGGTCGAAGCGGCTCGGGATGGAGATGAACACCACCCCGCCCGGCTATCCGCCGAACCCCGCGCCCTCCTCTTACGCGATCATCGCGGCGCAAAAAGCCGGTGGCGGCGACGTGGGCGGTCTGGTCAACGCGATCCTGCGTGCCTGCTGGGCCGAGGATAAGGATATCGCCTCGGACGAGGTGATCCGTGAAGCGCTCGAGGCCAATGGCTTTGATGGCAATCTCGCGACCACCGGCCTCTTCGATGGCGCGGTCACCTATGAGAAGAACCTCGAGGACGCGGTCGAGGCCGGTGTCTTCGGCTCGCCCTTCTATATCGTGACCGATACCGACGAGCGGTTCTGGGGTCAGGACCATCTGGAGCTGCTCGACGACTATCTGGGGACGCTCTGAATGCCGCGTGATCAACGACAAGGGGCGGAAGTGTTCTGGCAAAGCTTCGGTCAGGGCGAGCGTCCCGCCATCGCGATCCATTGCACCTTGGGCAGTTCGAACCTCTGGGCGAAGGCGCTGATACCGCTGGGCCAGCAGATCCACGCCGTCGCCTTCGATCAGCCGAGCCACGGGCAATCCGCACCGTGGCGCGGCGATGCGAGCGAGCCGGGCGGTTTTCAGACGCAGGTGACGCGCATCGCGGCCAGCTTCATCGAGCGCCCCGTGGACCTGATCGGACATAGCTTCGGCGCCTCGGTCGCGCTGCGCATCGCGGTGGGCGCCCCCGAGGCCGTCCGCTCGCTGACCTTGATCGAGCCGGTGCTGTTCGCCGCCCTCCCCGAGAACGACCCGGACTGGCAGGACCTGCGCGCCAAGCAGGATCACTTCGAGCAATTGATGGAAGCGGGCGACTATGAACCAGCGGCGCGCGGCTTCATGCGCGACTGGGGCACCGGCCAGCCGTGGGACAGCTATTCCGAGACGCAGCGCGAGCGTTTCACCGCCTGCATGCCGATGGTCGAGAACATCAGCCGCGCCAATTTCGAAGATCCGGCACGGATCGCGCGGCCCGACGGGATCGAGCAGATCGACGCGCCCGCGATGATCATCCATGGCGACCGCTCGCCCGCGACGATGCCGAAAGTGGCCGAGGCGATTGCCGCGCGTCTTCCGGACGTGGGCGTCGCCTGCGTCGAGGGTGCGGGCCATATGCTGCCCGCCACCCATCCCGAGCAATGCGCGAGCCTGATCGCCGCCAATCTGGAACGTAGCTGACCTTATGGCCAAGCAATCCGCGATCTTCCGCTGTGCCGAATGCGGCGCGACGCACGCCAAATGGTCCGGGCGTTGCGACGCCTGCGGCGCATGGAACTCGATCCACGAGGAAGCGCCGATCTCGACCACGCCCGGCTCGGGGATGAAGGGCGCGAAGGGCAAGGTGATCCCGCTCACCGCGCTCGACACGAAGGAAACCCCGCCGGCCCGTGTGAAATCGGGCATGGAGGAGTTGGACCGGGTCTTGGGCGGCGGTCTCGTGGCGGCCTCTGCCGTTCTGGTCGGCGGCGATCCCGGCATCGGGAAATCGACGCTTCTGCTGCAAGCGACGGCGAGCTTCGCTCGCAAGGGCGTGAAGGCGCTCTATATCTCAGGGGAGGAAGCGGCGAGCCAGGTGCGGATGCGCGCGCAACGGCTTGGCCTTGCCGATGCTCCGGTCGGTCTGGGCGCGGAAACCTCTCTGCGCGACATCCTGACGACGCTGGAAACCGAACGCCCCGACCTCGTCATCATCGATTCGATCCAGACCATGTGGTCGGACAATGTCGACAGCGCGCCGGGATCGGTGAGCCAGTTGCGCGCCGCCGCACACGAATTGGTGAGCTTCGCCAAAAAGCGCGGCACCGCCGTCATCTTGGTCGGCCACGTCACCAAGGAAGGCCAGATCGCGGGCCCGCGCGTAATCGAGCATATGGTCGACACGGTGCTCTATTTCGAAGGCGAGCGCGGTCACCAGTTCCGCATCCTGCGCGCGGTGAAGAACCGCTTCGGCCCGGCTTCCGAGATCGGCGTCTTCGAGATGACCGGTGCGGGTCTGGCCGAGGTCGCCAACCCCTCGGCACTGTTCCTGTCCGAGCGCGGTCAGCCCGCACCGGGCTCGGCGGTTTTCGCAGGAATCGAAGGCACGCGGCCTGTGCTGACAGAGATTCAGGCGCTGGTTGCGCCGTCCACGCTCGCCTCGCCGCGGCGCACCGTGGTCGGGCTCGACAGCGGACGGATATCGACCATTCTCGCGGTGCTGGAATCGCGCTGTGGCATCCCGTTTGCGGGGCTCGACGTGTTCCTCAATGTGGCGGGCGGCATGAAAGTGGTGGAGCCAGCAGCGGACCTCGCCGCCGCTGCCGCGCTTCTCAGCGCGCGCGAAGATGTGGCACTGCCTGCAGACATGGTGATTTTCGGGGAAATCAGCCTGTCAGGCGCTCTGCGTCCCGTGGGTCAAGCGGAAAACAGGTTGAAAGAAGCGGCGAAACTTGGTTTTTCACAAGCGATCGCACCCTCGGGAACGAAAGCCGAAGGGTCGAGCGGGATGGCGCTGCGCAAGCTGGGCGATCTCGTGACATTTACCGGGGAGATGTTCGGCGCCGGTTAACGCCGAGAACACAGGAGCGCAAATGGACGGGTTCACCATTGTCGATGCCATCGTGGCGGTCGTCATCATTCTTTCGGCGATCCTCGCCTATTCGCGTGGCTTCGTGCGCGAGGCGCTGGCCATCGTCGGCTGGATCGCAGCGGCGATCGTCGCCTATATCTTCGCCAACGAGGCACGCCCTCTGGTGCAGCAGATCCCCGGCCTCGACAAGTTCATCGGCCAAAGCTGCGAGCTGGGCATGATCGGCGGTTTCGCGGTGGTCTTCGCCGTCGCACTGGTCGTGTTCTCGATCCTCACGCCGCTCTTCGCCTCGGCCGTGCAGCGCTCGGCGCTTGGCGGGATCGACCAGGGTCTGGGCTTCCTGTTCGGCGTGCTGCGCGGTGTGGTCCTCGTGGCGGTGGCCTTCGTGGTCTATGACCGCGTGATGAGCAACGACCCCGTGCCGGTGGTCGACGACTCGCGTTCGGCCAAAGTGTTCTCGCGCGCCTCGGGCCAACTCGACGAATCGATGCCCGCCGATGCACCCGGCTGGATCGTGCAGCGTTACGAACAACTTGTGGCCGCCTGCCCCGCTCCTCCCGGCGCGGATGCCCCGGCCCGGACGGACGAACTGCCTCCGGCGACCGAGAATTGATGTCAGTCACATGACGGTTTTACAGGCGCGAGGGGTTAACACCTCTCGCGTTTGTCTATAAATGGGCCAAAGCGCCCTCCCCTAGCGTCATACGGAGCTGATGCCATGTCCTGCCCCGCCGCCCAGAAGACCCACTACGCCCACCCTTTCGACGACGACAAGCTCAAGGAAGAATGCGGCGTCTTCGGTGTTGTCGGCATTTCCGACGCCGCGAATTTCGTGGCCCTCGGTCTTCACGCCCTCCAACACCGCGGTCAGGAAGCGGGCGGCATCGTCGCCCATGACGCCGCCACCGGTTTCAACTCGGCCCACCGTTTCGGCTATGTCCGCGACAACTTCACCAAGTCGAGCCTGATGGAAACGCTGCCGGGCGATGTCGCCATCGGCCATGTGCGCTACTCCACCGCCGGCTCCAAAGGTGCGGTGATCCGCGACATCCAGCCCTTCTTCGGCGAGTTCTCGATGGGCGGCTGCGCGGTCGCCCATAACGGCAACCTGACCAATGCCGACGCGCTGCGCCGCGAACTGATCGAGCGCGGCGCGATCTTCCAGTCGTCGTCCGACAGCGAATGCATCATCCACCTGATGGCGCGCTCGATCCAGCGCAAGCATGCCGACCGGATCGCCGATGCGCTGCGCCGCGTGGAAGGCGCCTTCTCGATCGTCGCGATGACGCGGACCAAGCTGATCGGTGTGCGCGACCCGCTGGGCGTGCGTCCGCTGGTGCTGGGCAAGCTGGGCGAGCATGGCTATGTGCTGAGCTCGGAGACCTGCGCGCTCGACATCATCGGCGCGGACTTCGTCCGTGAGATCGATCCGGGCGAGATGGTCGTCATTCAGGACGGCCATGTCGAGAGTTCGCGCCCCTTCGGCCCCTCCACCGGTCGCTTCTGCATCTTCGAGCATGTCTATTTCTCGCGCCCCGACAGCATGATCGGTGGCCGCTCGGTCTACGAGACCCGCCGCGCGATCGGCGTCGAGCTGGCCCGCGAAGCCCCAGTCGAGGCCGATCTGGTCTGCCCGGTGCCCGACAGCGGCACACCGGCGGCGATCGGCTATAGCCAGGAAAGCGGAATCCCCTTCGCGCTCGGGATCACGCGCAACCAGTATATGGGCCGCACCTTCATCGAGCCGACCGAGCAGATCCGCAACATGGGCGTGCGCCTCAAGCTCAACGTCAACAAGTCGCTCATTCGCGGCAAGCGGGTGGTCCTTGTCGACGACTCCGTCGTCCGCGGCACCACCTCGCGCAAGATCAAGGATATGATCCTCGATGCGGGTGCGAAATCGGTGCATTTCCGGATCGCCTCGCCGCCGACCGCATGGCCGTGCTTCTACGGCGTCGACACGCCCAACCGCGACAAGCTGTTGGCAGCACAGATGACCGAAGAAGAGATGCGCGACTGGGTTGGCGTGGACAGCCTGAAATTCATCTCTCTCGACGGGCTGTATCGCGCCGTGGGCGAGGCCGAGGGCCGCGACAATTCCTGTCCGCAATATTGCGACGCCTGCTTCTCGGGCGAGTATCCGATCACGCCGTCGGATCAGCTGGAAAAGGGTTTCGAGATGAAGGCGGCCGAGTAAGCGCGCGGCTTCAGGTTTCCCGGACGAACGAACAAGGGCCGCCGCGCTGATCCGCGTTGCGGCCCTTATTCTTGGCGGCAGGCCCTGAGCAGCGGTTGAACCTCGCCATCTTCGGCGATCCAGTCGAGCATCGCCTGCGCGCCGCGCGTCCACCAGACATAGCCGACTTCGCCCTCGCCATCCTCGGCATATTTCGCCCCATCGGCGGAGCGGATATGGCTCATCACAACCTGCCGCCCCTGTAGAAACACGACGACGCGCTGCGGATCGGTGTCGTTGAGATACGCCGCGTGCACTTCCGCGCCGCGCTCGCAATGATAGGTGGCGTTCACCACCGCCGGGGGCCCGTCGCCGACAATCGGATTGAGAGGCTCCAACCGCTCAACCGATCCGTCATCCGGGGCCGTGCCCTGCGCCGCGTCCTGCGCCGCGACCGGTCCCGCCAGCGCGACACTTGCGAGCGCCGCGCCAAACAGCGCCCGCCTCACGCGTCGTCCTCGACCCGGTCGGCAAGCGACTCCGCGCGCGCGGCGATCTCGGCCAGCGTTTCGGTCACTTCGGGCGGCACGATCGGCACTTCGACATGCGCAGGGTTCGACTGCAGCTCGTCGATCTTCGCCTGCAATTCGCCCAGACGGTTCATCGCGTCGCGCAGCTGATCCTCGATGCCCGCCGCCTTGTCGGCCAGCATCAGCCCCGACATCAGCAGCATCCGGTTCTCGGGCACCCGCCCGATCTGGCCCAGAAGCACCTGCGCCTCGCTGTCGAGCATCCCGGCAGCCGAGCGCAGGAAATGTTCTTCACCTTCTTGGCAGGCGACCTGAAAATCGCGGCCGCCGATGGAAATCGTCACCTCAGGCATCGGTCTCCTCCTCGCGGTTCGCCGCTTCGATGATCGGGTCGAGACCCGCGATGATCTGCTCCAGCTCGGCGCTCTCGCCGTCGCGCGCGGCGCGCAGGCTTTGCAGCTCGGCCATCAGCGCCTCCTCGGAGAAGGCCACGCCCTCGTCCATCAGCTTGCGATTGGCCGCGACCAGCGCCGCATTGGCTTGCTTGAGAGCTGCGACCTCTTTGAAGGCGGCTTCCTGTGCGCGGACGGCAGCGCCGTATTTGCGCTCCATCGCCCCCAGTGTGGTGTCCTGTTTCTCGCGGATCGCGCGGACGCGTTCGGAGAGTTGCGCGTTGGCTTCCTGCTCGGCGGCGAGCGCGGCTTTCAGCTCGGCCACTTCCGCCGGATCGGCAATAGCTTCGGGCGGCGCCTCGGGCACGGCGGGCAGCTCTGCCTCGGCAGGCGGTGCGGTCTCCGGCTCGGGCTGGTGCGTGGCATCCTGCGCCGCTTGCGCCTGCAATGCCTCGCGCTGCTTGAGCGCTTCGACCCCGCGCCCGATCCGCTCTAGCGCGAAAGCGATGCGGCGTTCGTATTCGGCTATGTCACTCATACGCGCCTCCTCGTCCTCATGTTTTTCGCTTGCCATGACCGAATCGCGGCCGACTGCGAGTTTCGTTAAGTCTAACCTTTTGCGACAGGGCAAGCCCACCCTTTTGCCTCAAGCACTTGTGGGCCGTGCTTGATCTTGGGCCGATCCCTGCTATCAGGGGCGCGGACCCATCCAACTGCTGCCCTGCGAAAGGACGTTTCATGGAAATCGAAGAGCTGCGCGCCGCCCATCCTGAGCATTGGAAACTTGCCTCCGCGATCCGCGCACTGGCGATGGATGCGGTACAGGCCGCAAATTCCGGTCACCCCGGCATGCCGATGGGCATGGCCGATGTGGCGACCGTTCTGTTCCAGAACCACCTGAAATTCGACGTGAAGAACCCGAAATGGGCTGACCGCGACCGGTTCATCCTGTCGGCGGGTCACGGCTCGATGCTGATCTACTCGCTGCTCTATCTCTGCGGCGACGAGCAGGTGACGCTCGACCAGATCAAGAACTTCCGCCAGTCGGGCGCGCTGACCGCCGGCCACCCCGAGAACTTCCTGCTCGACGCAGTGGAGACCACGACCGGCCCGCTCGGCCAGGGTCTCGCGACTTCGGTCGGCATGGCCATCGCCGAAGAGGCGCTGCGCGCCCAATGGGGCAAGAAGCTCGTCGATCACCGCACTTGGGTCATCGCAGGCGACGGCTGCCTGATGGAAGGCATCTCCCAGGAGGCCATCGGCCTTGCCGGGATGCAGGAACTGTCGAACCTGATCGTGCTGTGGGACAATAACGACATCACCATCGACGGTCGCGTGTCGATGTCCGACAAGACCGACCAGCGCAAGCGCTTCGAGGCGTCGGGCTGGACGGTCTTTGCCTGTGACGGCCACGATCCGGTTGCCATCGACGAGGTGCTGACCAAGGCGAAGAAAGCCAAGGGTCCGGTTCTGGTCGACTGCAAAACCATCATCGGCTTCGGCGCACCGACCAAGGCCGACAGCTACTCGGCCCACGGCTCGCCGCTGGGCGACGAGGAGATCGCACGCACCAAGGCGATCTACGGCTGGGATCACGGCCCGTTCGAAATCCCCGCCGACGTGAAGTCGCAATGGGAGGCCATCGGCACCCGCGGCGCGGCAGAGCGTGGCGAATGGGAAGAGCGCTTCGGCAAGCTTTCGGCCAACAAGCAGGCCGAGTTCACCCGCATCATGGAAGGCGGCGTCTCGAAGAAGCTCACCGGCGCGATCCGCAAGTTCAAGAAAGAGCAGGCCGAGGCCGCGCCGAAAGTCGCGACCCGCAAGGCGTCGGAGATGGTGCTGGGCGTGATCAACGCCGCCTGCCCCGAGACCATCGGCGGCTCAGCCGACCTCACCGGCTCGAACCTCACGAAGTCGAAGGACATGACGGTCTTCAATGCGGAGAACCGCAAGGGCCGCTACATCCATTACGGCATCCGCGAGCACGGCATGGCGGCTGCGATGAACGGCCAGTGGCTGCATGGTGGCGTGCGTCCCTATGGCGGCACGTTCTTCTGCTTCACCGACTACGCGCGCGGCGCGATGCGTCTGTCGGCGCTGATGAAAGTGCCGACCGTCTATGTCATGACCCATGACAGCATCGGTCTGGGCGAAGACGGCCCGACCCACCAGCCGGTCGAGCATCTGGCAATCTGCCGCGCGACGCCGAACACGCTGACCTTCCGCCCCGCCGATGTCATCGAGACCGCCGAGGCGTGGGAAATCGCGATGAACCAGGAGGGCACGCCCTCGGTTCTGGCGCTGTCGCGTCAGGGTCTGCCGACGCTGCGCACCGAGTACAAGCCGCAGAACCTCACCGCGCGCGGTGCCTATGTTCTGGCCGAGGCCGACGGCAAGCGTCAGGTGATCCTGATGGCGACCGGCTCGGAAGTGGAAATCGCGATCAAAGCCCGCGAACTGCTGCAGAAAGAAGCGATCGGCACCCGTGTCGTCTCGATGCCCTGCATGGAGCTGTTCGCCGAGCAGGACGAGGCCTACCGCAAGCGCGTGCTGCCGCCGAACTCGGTCCGTGTGGCCGTCGAGGCCGCCGTGCGCCAGCCGTGGGACCGTTGGCTTCTGGGCGAGCGTGGCCGCGAGGCGAAAGCCGGCTTCGTGGGCATGGAGGGCTTCGGCGCTTCCGCTCCCGCAGGCGAGCTTTACGAAAAGTTCGGGATCACCCCCGAGGCCGTGGCCGAGAAGGTCAAGAGCCTCCTCTGATGGCTCTGCCCGGCTTGAAAGCGACTGCGAGGGGGCCCGGCGTGGCCCCCTCTTCACATCCCGAGGGTGATCGTCCCGGGATGGGGATCGCGCTGATGCTTGGCGCGTTCTCGATGCTGACGCTGATGGACGCGTTCGCCAAGCTTCTCGGGCAAGGCTATCACCCGCTCCTGATCGTCTGGGCGCGCTTCGCGGTGAATGCCGCCGTGCTGGCCGTGATCTATCGCGGCAGCCTGCCGCGCCGCATCCGCAGTGCACAGCCGAAGTTCCAGCTGGGCCGGGCGCTGTTCCAGATGGGGGCGATCGTGTCGTTCTTCTACGCGCTGAAACATGTGCCGCTGGCCACCGCCACCGCGCTTGGCGATCTCAACCCGGTGATCGTGACGCTCGGCGCGGCGCTGTTTCTGGGCGAGCGGCTGGGCCCGCACCGTATTTTCGGCATTCTGGCGGCCTTCATCGGCGCGATGATCATCCTGCGTCCGGGCGTCGGCGGGCTGCATCCGGCGGCGTTTCTGGCGCTGCTGGCCGCGTTCAGCTTCGCGGGCGCGGTGCTGCTGACGCGCTACCTGCGCGGCGATAGCGCGGCCACCTCGCAGCTGTGGTCGGCGTTCACCGGGCTTGCGCTTTCCTCGCTCGCCCTGCCCTTCATCTGGCAGCCGATCGCGCTGTCCGATCTGTGGATTTTCCTCGGTCTCGGGCTGGCGGGCAGCCTGTCGCAATTCCTGCTCATCCGCGCCTTCGCACTGGCCGAAGCCTCGACGCTCGCGCCCTTCGGCTATTCGGGCCTGCTGTTCGCCTCGTTCTGGGGATGGCTGATGTTCGGCCAGTTTCCCGACGGGTTCACCATTGCCGGGGCGCTTGTGATCGTGGGGGCTGGCCTCTATGTCTGGTCGCGTGAGCGCCGTGCCGCGCGCCAAGCCAGAGCCTGACACCCGACACGATGAAGAACCGCGAACCCACCCTGTCCGACCGTGCCTCGAATGCCCTTTTCGTGGCGGTGATGCGGCTGGTCCAGCGCCTGCCCTACGAGCGGCGCATCCCGGCGGCGGGACGAATGGTGTCGCGGCTCGCCCCGATCCTCGGCTTCACCCGCAAGATCCGCGAGAACCTGCGTATCGCCTGCCCGGACCTCTCCGAGGACGAGATCAAGCGGCTGCAGCGCGAGATGCCCGACAATCTGGGCCGGATGCTGGCGGAGATTTACTCGGGCGAAGAATTCGTGGCGCGCGTCCGCGATCTGCCGATCGAAGGCCCCGGCGCCGAGACGCTGGAGGCCGCCCATCGCGAGGGTCGCCCCGTCGTCCTCGCGGCAGGCCATTTCGGCAATTACGACGCGTGGCGTGCAGCGCTTGCAGGCCGCGGCTACCGGGTCGGCGCGATCTACCGCCCGATGAACAACCCGCTCTTCAACGAGCAATATGTCTCGACCATCTCGGCCATCGCGGAGCCGCTGTTCTCGCGCTCGCGCCGGGGTCTGGGCGACATGATGAAATTCCTGCGCGACGGCGGGATGGTGGCCTTCGGCTTCGACCAGCACTTCAAGAAGGGCGCGGAGCTGAGCTTCTTCGGCCTGCCCGCCTTCACGCCCCTGTCGGCGGCGGAAATGGCGCTGAAGATGAAAGCCGATCTGGTTCCGATCTACGCGATCCGGCAGCCCGACGGGCTCAACTTCAAGATCTATGCCGACAAGCCCGTCCCGCACAGCACCCCCGAGGCGATGACGCAGACGCTCAATGACGGGCTGGAGGAGATGATCCTCAAGCATATGGAGCAATGGCTCTGGATCCACCGCCGCTGGAAGGTGAAGCGGGTATAGGAAAGGCGCGCGAGTTTCCCCGCGCGCCCTTTTGTCATCTCGCAAAGGCTCAGTTACCGCGCTGGATACGCTCCATCAGCGCACCGGTCTCCTCGGCCGGAAGCGCCGCGCGCAGCGCGAACCAGATCACCACCAGCGACCACACCGCGACGAGGCCCATGCCGCTCCAGAAGTTCAGCACATTGAGCGCGTGATCCGACGTACCGAGCGCCGTGATCACCCAAAGCCCGCCGAACCACAGCGCCAGCCAGCCGATATGGCCCCAGCCGAACTCGGAGGCGGATTTCTTCTGCAGGACGTGGAAGACCACCGCATAGACCGCGAAGCCCCCGAGCAGCATCCCGAACAGGATCGAGTCGGTGTAGAAACCCGTCCAGTAGATCACGAGGTTCGACGCGATAAAGGCCAGCGGCGCAAGGAACTCCGCCCCTTTCAGGCGGAAGGCGCGCTCGGCATCGGGTTGGCTGCGGCGCAGCACCATCAGGACGATCGGACCGAGGCCGTAGGTCAGAACCGTGATCGAGCTGATATAGCCCACCAGCAGCTGCCATGCCGGGAAGGGCAGCAGGAAGAACACGCCCACGGCCCACATCACCGCAACCGCCAGCCACGGAACGCCGTGGCGGGTCGTATGGGTGAGCGCGCTCGGCCCGCTCTCGGTGTCGCCCACCGCATAGAGGATACGCGAGCCGCCGGTGACGTAGATCAGCCCCGTCCCGCCGGGAGAGACATAGGCATCGACGTAAAGGAGCAGCGCCAGCCATCCCATGCCCAGCGTCGCCGCGAGACCGGCGAAGGGACCAGCAGAGCCTTTGAAGCTCAACGACGACCAGCCATTCGCCAGATCGCCCTGCGAGAGCGCCATGATGAAGGCCACCTGCAGCAGGATATAAACGATCGCGGCGAGAATGACCGAGCCGATGACCGCCATCGGGATATTGCGGCCCGGATTGGCGCTCTCGCCGCCCAGGTCGATCGCGGTGCGGAAGCCAAGGAAGGAGAACACGATCCCTGCGGCGGGAATGGCGGTGAACATGCCCTGCGCCTTGTAGGTGCCCGGTGCCGCATGCCAGACGCCCCAATGGGACGAGGCCGCGATCAGCCCGACCACGGTGATCAGCGGCACGGCGATCTTCCACCATGTCACGGTGTTGTTCACCTTCAACAGCGCCTTGATGGCGAGCAGGTTCAGCAGCGCCAGCACGCTCAGGAGCAGCGCGGAGGTGATGAAGCCCACCAGCGTCAGCGTGCCCGACCCGTCCCCGCGCAGGAAATACGGCAGGTAGTTATTGGCATAGGTGACGATCCCCTCGGCCTCGACCGCAGGCACCGGCGCATAGCTGAGAAACAACATCCAGCCCCAGAGCCGGCCCAGCGTCGCGCCGTGGCTCGCATGGCTCATATGGACGAGCGCGCCGGATTTGGAGAACATCGTGGAGAGTTCGGCAAAGCACAGCGCGATCAGCATGATGATCGCGGCCCCGATCACCCAGGACCAGACCGAGAGCGGCCCTGCAATTTTCGAGGCGTGATAGGCCCCGAAGAGCCAGCCCGAGCCGATCATGGAGGTGGTGGAGGCAAAGAGCAGCCCGATGACCCCGGCGTCACGCCGCAGTTTGCCTCCTCCGGCCATCGTTTCTGTTGATGCCATTGGTTAATCCCCTGTTTCTTATTAATCACAAGGGTTCAACTAGGGCGCGATTTCGCCAACCGGAGCGATTACACGGGCTTGTGGCGGAACGCGATCACGCGTGAAATCTGCAGTCGGACTTAGCGCAGGAATTTCTGGGCAAGCTTCGCCATGCGTCCGCTCCGATAGGGCGGCATCAGCATCGCAAGCGGCGCGAACCGGTTCTCGAGCACAGGCTTGAGATGGGTGAAGGCCTCGAAGCCCCAATGGCCATGCGCCGCCCCGACACCCGAATTCCCGATCCCGCCGAAGGGCAGGTTCTGGTGCAGGTAATGGACCAGCGCGACATTGACGCCCACCGCGCCCGAACTGGTCGCGCGGCGCAACCGGTCGATCAGACCACGGTCGCGCTCGAAGATATAAAGGGCGAGCGGCTTCGGCCCGGCCTCGATCCGCGCCACCACATCCGCCGCATCGTCGAACGGAATGACCGGCAGAACGGGGCCGAAAATCTCCTCCTGCTCGACGCGCATCGACGGGTCGGTGCCCATCAGGACGGTGGGCGCGATATAGCGGCTCTCGGCCTCGCTGGTGGCTCCGGTCAGCGCCTTTGCGCCAGCGGATTGCGCGCTCTCGATCATACCCATCAGGCGGGTGAAATGATCCGGGTTGATGATCCGCGCGAGGTCGCGCGAGGCCGCCTGCGCCTCTTCCGTCTTGCCATACATCCGCGCGATCGCGGCTTTCAGCTCGGCCAGAAACGGAGCCTCGATCTGTTTGGCGACATAGACGTGATCGGGCGCGATGCAGGTCTGACCGGCATTCGCGAACTTGCCCCAGGCGATCATCCGCGCGGCCTTTTTCAGATCGGCGCCGGGGCCGACGATGACCGGGGATTTCCCGCCCAGTTCTAGCGTCACCGACGTCAGATGCTTCGCGGCCGCCGCCATCACGATCTTGCCCACGCGCGGCGAGCCGGTGAAGAAGATATGATCGAAGGGCTGGTCGAGCAGTTCCTGACTGACCTCGACCCCGCCCTGCACCACGCGCACGAGATCGGCGGGCAGCGCCTCCTCGACGATCTGCGCGATCACGGCAGCGCTGGCCGGGGCCAGCTCGGACGGTTTGACGATCGCGGCACAGCCCGCCGCGATGGCCGACACCAACGGCCCGAGCGACAGCGCCAGCGGGTAATTCCACGGCGCGATGATCAGCGCGGTGCCCTTCGGCTCGGGTACGATCCGCGCGCGGGTGCCCAGCATCGCGCGGGTCGGGCGCACCCGGCGGACCTTCGTCCACGTCTTCAGGTGGCGCAGCGCGTGCGAAATCTCTGCCTGAACGGGCAGGATCTCGCTCAGGCGAATTTCGGCCTCGGGCTTGGAGAAATCCTCCGCCAGCGCCGCGAGGATCTCCGCTTCGTAGTCATGGATCGCGCGCGAGAGCGCCTGCAGCGCCGCGCGCCGCTGCGCGGGATCGAAAGCCATGCGACGCTGCGGATTGCCCGCCGCGAGGTCGACGAAGATCTGCGCCGGGGTCTTGAAACTGCGGTGATCCATCGGGGCTCCTTTGCCGCGCATCTCAACGCGCGGGAGGGGAAATGGCAAGCGGCAGCGCGGCTTAGCGCGCGCGACGCAGCGGCAAGGACAGCACGAAGAGCACGGTCGAGGCCGCCACGATCGACGGACCGGCGGGCGTGTCGAACTGCAACGACCCCCAGAGCCCCAGCAGCACCGAGGCGATCCCCACCCCGGTCGCGCCTGCCGCCATCGCCTCGGGCCCGCGCGCGAATTGCCGCGCCGTGGCCGCCGGGATGATGAGCAGCGCCGCGATCAGCAGCGCGCCGACGATCTTGATCGCCACGGCCACGGTCAGCGCACGGTCGGCGGCAGAGATACCGGTGCTGACACCCTCCCGCGCTTCGATGCTGACGGTAAAGGCCGTCTCATGCCGGGAAGAGTTGTTCACCGCCATCATCGGCAGGCCAAGGTGATCGACCCGCTCCGCCGTCATCGGCAAGCAGATCAGCCCGCGCCCGTGGGTTGCCATGAAGTT
>NZ_DFRG01000054.1:0-18743 GCF_002378135.1 Thioclava sp. UBA3469 | reverse complement strand
CGAGGCGGCGCGCGACAACGGTGCGAGCGGGTTCCAGACGCTGGTCCATGTGATCATCCCGCTGACCAAACCCGGCATCATGATCGGCACGATCTTCGTGCTGACGCTGGTGATGGGCGATTTCATTACCGTGCGGTTCATGTCCGGGTCGCAGCGGGCCAATGTGGGGCGGCTGATCTCCAACGATATCGCGCTGCTGCAATACCCGTCCGCGGCCGCCACGGCGGTGGTGCTGCTGTGTACCGTGCTGATCGTGATCGGGATCCTGCTGCGCTTCGTCAACATCCGCAAGGAGCTCTGAGCCATGGAGAAACGTCCGCGCAGCTTCTATGTCCTGACCGTCATCTTCGCGCTTTTCGTGCTGTTCCTTTACGGGCCGACGATCACCATCGGCATCCTGAGCTTTCAGGGCCCCGAGGGCGGGCTGACCTTCCCGATGCGGGGCGTGTCGCTCAACTGGTTCCACGAGCTGTTCCAGCAGCAGGCCGTGGGCGATATCTGGGGCGCGTTCCGGCGGTCCTTCATGCTCGGCCTGTTGGTCATGGTGACGACGGTCGTCGTCTCGGTCATGGCGGGCCTCGCATTCCGCAAGAAATTCCCGGGCTCCGGCATCCTCTTCTACCTGACGATCGCCTCGCTGGTGATCCCCTCGATCCTGATCTCGCTGGGCGTGGGGCTGATCTTCAACCAGCTCGGGCTGAAGGTGCATTGGGCGACCTCGGGTTTCGGCTCGCAGCTGACATGGACGCTGCCCTTCGGCCTGCTGATCATGTTCGCGGTCTTCAACCGGTTCGACAAAAGCTTCGAGGAGGCCGCGCGCGATCAGGGTGCAAGCGCATGGCAGACGATCCGCTTCGTGGTGCTGCCGATCATCGCGCCGTCGCTGATCGGGGTGGCGCTGTTCGGCTTCACGCTGAGCTATGACGAATTCGCGCGCACGCTTCTGACGGCGGGCAGCTACAACACGCTGCCGCTCGAGATCTTCGGGATGACGACGAATGTGACGACGCCCGTGGTCTATGCCCTCGGCACGCTGACCACGGCGTTTTCGCTGCTGATCATCGGGGCGTTCCTGATCGCCGCCTGGATCATGGCACGACGACGCGCCCGGCTTGGCTCGGATGCCGGGAAAGGCGTTTGATCCCAGATGCGCATTCTCTACATCAATCCGAATTCGACGGCGTCGATGACCGATCAGATCGTGGGCATCGCGCGGGCAGCACTACCGGACGCCGAGATTATCGGCTGGACGAATGCGGAGGGGCCACCGGCCATCGAGGGGCCCGAGGATGGTGCGCATGCCGTGATCGGGCTGAAGAGACTGTTGCCCGAGGCGAAGGGGATTGGCGCCGATCTGATCGTGATCGCCTGTTTCGACGATACCGGGCTCGAGGAGCTGCGCGCCGCCGCCCATTGCCCGGTGATCGGGATCGGTCAGGCCGCCTATGTGATCGGCGCGCTGGCGTTCGGGGCGTTCTCGGTGGTGACCACGCTGCCGGTATCCGTGCCGGTCCTCGAGGAGAATATCGCGCAGTACGGGCTTGCGGGCGCGTGCATCGCGGTGCGCGCGAGTGGGATCCCGGTGCTGGCCGTCGAAGAGGGATCCGAGCCGGTCCGCGCACGCCTCTCCGAAGAGATCGCCGCAGCCGGGAAGGAAGGCGCGCGCGCTGTTGCTATGGGATGCGCAGGCATGTCGCATCTGCGCGCCGATCTCCTCGAAAGAACCCGCGTTCCGCTGATCGACGGGGTCATCGCCTCGGCGCATCTGGCGCGGGCGATCCGGGCGACCCTGAATTGAGAGCAAACGCGTCCCTGAGGGCGAAGCACCCTGCCCGTTCTCCTGCCGCTCAGACGCCGAGATTGAGCGCCTTGGCCTTGCGGTAGAAGGTCGCCCGGCCGATGCCGAGATCGCGCGCCGCCGCCGAGACATTGCCGCCGTTGCGGGCCAGTGCGCGGGCCATCTCGGAGCGTTGCGCCTCTTCCAGCCCGTTGCGGATGCCGTGCTCCAGCAGGTCCGACGCCGGAAGCTGGCCGATCTGACCCGCCTCGATGCCGAGATGCCGCCGCGCGGCGCGGGTCGCGCCGACGACCAGATCGTCGCGGTCGAGCGCCAGCAGCATCACGCCCTGCGCCCCGGTCTCGCCCGAGCCGGTCGAGAGGATACGCGCGCCGTCATAGGAGGCGCGGAACAGGTCCGCCTCGATCCGATGCGCCGCGTCCTGCACGGTCAGCGCCACGAGCCGCGCATAGCCCTCGGTCATGTCCGAGCGCGCCGAGCTGACATCGATCACCCCCGCCAGATCACCCTGCGCACCGAAGATGGGCGAGCCCATGCAGGTCAGCACGGTGTTGCGGGTGCGGAAATGCTGATCGCGCCAGACCGTGACGGGACGCGCCTCGGCCACGCAGGTGCCGATGCCGTTCGTACCCTCGACCCCTTCGGACCAGTCCGAGCCGGGCGCGAGGTTCGAAGAATGGAAATCATCGACATCGGCGTCGCGCAAACGCTCGTCCAGCACCAGCCCGCCCGCATCCGACAGCAGAACCGTGCAGCCCGCATCGCCTGCCGCGCGCGACAGTCGGTCGAGCACCGGCGAGGCGATCCGCATCATCAGACCCGCCCGCTCGCGGCGCTCGCGCATCTCGGCCTGGGTCAGACGCTCGTTGCGCCCGCCGGTTTCGGGATCGATACGGTGATGGATCATCGAGCGGCGCCAGCTCGCAGCGAACCCCGCCCGCGTGGCGGATTTCGGCGAAGAGACGACCTCGCGCACGATATCGGCATGTTGGCGCGGAACGCCTGTATGCAGTGACGGCATGCGAAAGCCTCCCTCTCTTGCGCAGCCTATGAAAGCTCAAGCAGGTTAGGCCGATTCGGACCTTACACAACGTAAATTCCCGCTGAGCGGCCCGGCACCTGTCTCGGGGGTGAGACAGTCGCGGCTCAGTCCTCCTCGTGCCGCCGCCCGCGAAATCCTTGGGCGACCACGAATTTCTCCGAGCTGTCCGAGCGCGAAGCCGGTGGTTTCACATTGGCGACCTTGGTGAAGTTTTTCTTCAGGATCGTCATCAGCCCCTGCTCCGCGCCGCCTGCGAGGACCTTGGCGACGAAAGTGCCGCCCTCTTCGAGCACGTCGAAGGCGAACTCCGCCGCCGCTTCGCACAGCGTGATGATGCGCAGGTGATCGGTGTTCTGGTGCCCCGAGGACGAGGCCGCCATATCCGACATCACCACATCCGCAGCCCCGCCGAGCCATTCCTTCACCTTGTCGTCGGCGCCTTCCTCGAGGAAATCGAGCACATGGATCTCGGCCCCCGGGATCGGATCAACCTCCTGCAGATCGACGCCCAGAACGGTGCCGACCTTCTTGCCCGATTTCTCGCCCAAGGCGTTCACGCGCTTGACCGCCACCTGACACCAGCCGCCGGGCGCACAGCCCAGATCGACCACCCGCGCGCCGGGCACGAGGAAGCGATACTTGTCGTCCAGCTCGAGGATCTTGTAGGCCGCGCGTCCGCGATAGCCCTCTTTCTTCGCGCGCTGAACGTAAGGGTCGTTGAGCTGCCGCTCCAGCCAGAGGGTCGAGGACAGCCTGCGCCCCTTCGCCGTCTTCACGCGCACGCGCAGGTCGCGCTGCCCGCGTCCGGAAGTGTTCTTGCCGCTGGGTGTCTTCGCCATCATTTCATCTCTTCTAACACGCCGTCTCCGGCCATTTGCGCATAGAGGAGCCCCTCGCGCAGGCCACGGTCGGCAATGGACATCTGGTCGGTGGGCCAGACCCGCATCAGGGCCTGGAGAATTGCTGCGCCGGACATGATCAACGTGTGCCGGTCCCGCCCGATCCGCGGATCCGAGCGCCGCCCGGCGGGCCCGAGTTGCAGGAAGGAGCGGATCACCGCGTCGATCTCTCCCGAGGTCATGGTCAGCCCGTCCACCCGGTTGCGGTCATAGCGCTTCAGGTTGAGGTGGCAGGCCGCGACCGTGGTCACCGTGCCCGAGGTGCCGATAATCTGGAAGCCGTCCTGCGGGCTGCCCGCCGCGTAGGGCGTGAAGTCCGCCAATTTTTCCTCAAAGAACCAGCTCATCAGCGCAAACCGCGCGGCGTCGTCTTCGACATCGGCGAATTGATCCTTGAGCGTCGCGACCCCCAGCGGCACCGAAATCCAGTCGACCACGCGCGCTGCCGGGTCCGGCCCGTCGGGCTGGTTAAACCCCTGCGAGAGTCGCATGATCGCGCGGGCGCGGTCGCCGGGCGGCACGTCTTCGAGGTCGATCCAGACCAGCTCGGTCGAGCCGCCCCCGATATCGACCACCAGCACCTGCTCGGAATTGGGCGACACCAGCGAGGCGCAGGAGATCACGGCCAGCCGCGCTTCTTCCTCGGGCGGGATGATCTCCAGCGGCAGCCCGGTCTCGCGGCGCACATAGCGGATGAAATCGCGCGCGTTCTTGGCCCGGCGACAGGCTTCGGTCGCCACCAGCCGCATCCGGGTGACCCCATGCGTTTCGATCTTGCGGCGGCAGATTTGCAAAGCCTGAACGGTGCGCGACATCGAGCTGCGCGACAAACGGCCATAGGTTTCGAGACCTTGGCCCAGCTGGACGGCTTTTGAGAAGCTATCCACGACCTGAAACTGAGAACCCCTTGGACGGGCAATCAGCATCCGGCAACTGTTGGTGCCAAGGTCGAGAGCGGCATAAAGCCCCTCGCCGGACTTGGCGGATTTGGTCGCGGGGGACTCGACCTGAGCCGGTTTCACCGCCCGCGCGGGCGATGCAGCTGTCGGGAGCGCGCCCGCCGACCGGGGACGCTTGGGCGCCATGATTACGCCCTCCGATTTGAAGTTGCTCTAAAGCTATCGGTTTGCGCCTCCCGGTTCAAGGGAGCGCGACGCGGAAGTGAAAGAAGCCCCGCGCTTTTCGCGGGTCGCAACCGGGTCGCCCCGGCGCGCCCTCAGACCGCGGGCAGGATCACGGTGAAGCAGCTGCCCTCGCCCTTCTTGCTGTCGACGCGGAACCGGCCACGGTGGCGCGCCACGATATGCTTGACGATGGCGAGCCCCAGCCCGGTGCCGCCCTTCTCGCGCGAGCGGTGGGTGTCGACGCGGTAGAAGCGCTCGGTGATGCGCGGCAGATGCTGTTCGTCGATCCCTTCGCCGCGGTCGATCACATCGACGCGATAGGCTTTGCCACGCAGCACCGGCTCATGCGCAATCGCCGAGACGCGCAGCCGCACCTCGCCGCCCTGCCCGCCGTATTTGATCGCGTTCTCCACGAGGTTGGAGAAGACCTGCGTGAGCTGATCGGGATCGCCCTGCACCGGCAAAGCCCCGGTCTCGCCTTCGGAGATCAGCTTCACCTGTGCCGCCTCGGCGACGGGTTCGAGCGTCTGCGTGACCCCCTTGAGAACCAGCGCCAGATCGACCTTGGTTGTCGGGCGCATCCGTTCCTCGCCCTCGACGCGGCTGAGCGAGAGAAGATCGCCCACCAGACGGTTCATCCGCGCGGCCTCGCGCTCCATGATCGACAGGAACCGATCGCGCGCCGCCGCATCGTCGCGCGCGCTCGAACGCAGCGTCTCGATGAAGCCCATCAGCGCGGTCAGTGGTGTGCGCAGCTCGTGGCTGACATTGGCGACGAAATCGCGCCGCATCGCTTCGGCGGTCTCCAGCGCCGTGATGTCCTCGAAACTCGCCAGAACCGAATTCGTGGAAAGCGGGCCTTCCGGCGCGGGCGGCAGCGGAGAGAAATGCACCAGCGTGATCGTCTCGGCCTGACCGGTGGGATGCAGCCGCAGGCGAACCGGATCGGGCCGCGCGCCGCGAAGTGCCGCGCTCACCGCCGCGCCGAAACCGGGCTGGCGCAGCACCGTCACATAGGGACGCCCGAGAAACTGCGTACCGAAAAGCCGGTTGGCCGCGACATTGCCCTGCGCGATCCGCTCGTCGCGCCCGATCAGCAAAACCGCGCTCGGCAGCGCGTCGAGAACCTGTCCGATCGCCCCTTGGCTCATTGCCATGCCTCCCCGCCTGCCATCGCTGTCGCGGCAAGGTTTGAGCGATGCGGCGCGAGCTGTAAAGCCTTGCCATGCCCGAAAAACCGACCCCTGCTTCGGTTTTGCAACTCACGCTTCGCAGTCAACAATCAGTGCCTTGTGAAATAAGTGAAAAAACGCTAAACCTAGGCGTGTATTTCATGGGATCTTTCCGGATCCCGTCACTTACACCGCGGGGGCGATGAGGTTTGCACTATTACTATGTCAAGAACCCCCCGTTCCCGTCTCGCCTTACAAGCCGTTCTCTTTCAATGTGTGAAGGCGTCTGAGACCAGCAACCTGCTGCTGGTCGACCCCGCGCGTGAGCTGCCGTCTTCGCTCAAAGAGATCTCCGGCCAGGCGATTCAGGTGCTTCAATACGACCAGATCACCGCACAAAAGATGGTGAAGCTGCGCCCCGAACTGGTGCTGGCCCCGCTTCTGTCGGAGAGGTTCGACATTCTCGATCTCGCGAAGCGGCTCGAGGAATTCGGGTTCACCGGCAAGCTGCGAGCCTATTCCCGCCCGCTGCCCAATATCGCCGCCATCCGACAGGAGGTGCGCGCTGCGCATCCCCAGCTCGATTTCGACATATTCACCCTGCCGATAGATGAGTTTCGCGACAATTAACCGATCGCTTTGAGCCCCTTCGAGAAGCGCGCGGCATTCTCGCGATAATGCGCGGCCGAGCCCAGCAGCGCCTGCAGTGCCTTCTCGTCAAGCTGGCGAACCACCTTGCCCGGCGCGCCCATGACGAGGCTGCCATCGGGGATTTCCTTGCCTTCGGTGATCAGCGCGCCCGCGCCGATCAAGCAACCCTTGCCGATCTTCGCGCCGTTGAGCACCGTCGCCCCCATGCCGATCAGCGAGCCGTCCCCGATCGTGCAGCCATGCAACATCGCCTTGTGCCCGACCGTGCAATTCGCGCCGATCACCAGCGGAAAGCCCATATCGGTGTGGCAGACGACGTTTTCCTGAATATTCGAACCCGCGCCCACGCGGATTTCCTCGTTATCGCCGCGCAGCGTGGCGCCGAACCAGACTGAGGCTTCGGCCTCAAGGACAACCTTGCCGATCAGATTGGCGTCGGGCGCGACCCATGCGTCTTCGGCGATTTCGGGCGCGATCCCGTCCAGTTCGTAAATCATCTCGTCTCGAACTCCCTGTTCAGTTTTCGCACGAATTCATTCAGCCCGGTCTGACGGTCGCGGCGGCTGCGCTCGGCGGTCAGGATGGTACGCAACTGCTCCTCCGCGCGGTCGAGATCGTCATTGACCAGAACATAGTCATATTCCGACCAATGGCTGATTTCCGCGAGCGATTTTTCCATCCGGCCGTTGATCACGGCATCGCTGTCCTGCGCACGGCTGCGCAGACGCTCTTCCAGCGCCGCAATCGAGGGCGGCAGGATGAAGATCGAGACCACGTCCTTGCCCAGCGAGGAGTTGCGGATCTGCTGCCCGCCCTGCCAGTCGACGTCGAACAGCGTATCGCGCCCCTCGCCCATCGCGGCCTCCACCGGGCTTTTCGGCGTGCCATAGAAATTGCCGAACACCTCGGCATGTTCCAGCATGTCGCCCTGATCGACCATCTTTTCGAACTCGGCGCGGGATTTGAAGAAATACTCCACCCCGTCGCTCTCGCCCGGGCGCGGATCGCGGGTCGTGGCCGAGACCGAGAAGCGCAGCGTCGGGTCCCAGTTCATCAGCCGCTTGGCCAGCGTGGATTTGCCTGCGCCCGAGGGCGAAGAAAGGATAATGAGAAGGCCGCGGCGGCTGGTATCGGGCATCGGAATTACTCTACGTTCTGGATCTGCTCGCGCAGCTGGTCGATCGCGTATTTCAACGCCAGACCGATCCGCGTCAACTCCGCATCGCCCGATTTCGAGCACAGCGTATTGGCCTCGCGGACGAATTCCTGCGCGAGAAATTCGAACTTGCGGCCCACGGGCCCGGTCTCGGCCAGAAGCGCACGAGCCGCCTCGACATGGACGCGGAGGCGCTCGATCTCTTCGGTGACATCGGCCTTGATCGCGATCAGGGCCAGCTCCTGCGCGACCCGGTCGGGATCGACCTCGGTGGCTTCCATCACCCGCGCAAGCGCGGCCTTCAGCGTCTCTGCAGCCTTCGGGGCGCGCGCGGCGGCAGCCTCTGCGGCCTCATCGGTCAGCGCGGCGATCTCGTCGATGCGCGCGGCCAGCAAGGCGCCGGTCCGGGCGCCCTCTTCGCGGCGCATCGCGACGAAACTCTCCAGAACGGGCTCGAAACTCTCCAGCAGCGCGGCCAGCAGTGCCGCGGGATCCTCGATCGTGCCGCCCGAGTGATCGACCACCCCGCGCATCGCCATCAGATCGCTCGGCTTGAGCGGCGCGAGCGCCACGCCCTTGCGCTCGGCGGCACGCTCGACCTTGTCGACGGCGGCAAGGGCGGCATTGAGCACGTCGGGCTCGATCCGCATCGCGGCACTGCCTGCGGCCTGCGTGAGTTTGAGGTTCAGCGTGACATTGCCCCGCGCAACGCGTTCGCCGACCGCCTTGCGCAGTGCGGGCTCCAGCCCCTCGATATCGGGCAGCCGCAACCGCAGGTCGAACCCTTTGCCATTGACCGAGCGCAAATCCCAGCTCCAGTCATGCCCCGCGCCGCTCCCCTGCCCGGCGGCAAATCCGGTCATCGAGACAGTCGCGGCGGCGGGCGCCCCCTCCGGGCGCGGCTCTGGAGCGGGTTTAACCATTTAAGAGTTTCTTTCCCCATGTGACGAAAAAATGGCCTAACTTGGCCTTGGTAAGAGTTCAGTAACGATTTCGCCCTGACGGTCAACCGCAAGGCGGCATGTGCCGCCGGATCGCCGGGCGCGAGACAGCCACCCCGCGCCCGTGCCGCGCGGGACGAAGCAAGGGTGATTGACATGGATCGCGAGACCGACAGCAACGCCGCATCCCCCGCCTCGGCCAAAGGTCGCCGGATCGGCAACGAGCTGCGCGCCTATTGGGAGGCGCTGCTGGCAGGCCGCCCGATGCCCGCACGCGCCGATATCGATCCGCGCGGCATCGACCGCGCGCTGGAATTCGCCTTCATCCTCGAACGGGTCGCGCCGGGCATGGGGCGGTTTCGTCTCGCAGGGCAGCATATCTGCGACCTGATGGGCATGGAGGTGCGCGGGATGCCCCTGACCTCGCTTTTCGCGCCCGAAGGCCGCAAGCAGATCGCAGATCTGACCGAGGCCGTCTTCGCGCGTCCCGCCATCGCCGAGGCGCGGCTGGTCTCGGAGGCCGGGATCGGCAAGCCGGGGCTGGCCGGTCACCTTCTGATGCTGCCGCTGACGGATGATTTCGGCGCGGTGACGCGGGTGCTGGGGTGTTTCGTCGCGGAGCCTCTGCGCAATACGGGCGAGGCGGAAGACATCCACGATGCAGGCCGCGCCCCGCGCCGCTTCACGGTCACGGGTGCCCGGATCAAACCGCTGGAGATGCCGCCCCAACCCAAACCTGCCGGACGCGATTTCCGCGCCGCACCCCAATTCGAGCAGCCCGCACCGATGCCCGCCAGCTCGGGCTTCGCCGAGAGCCAAACGCCCTACACGCCACGCCCGAAAACCCGCGCCGAGCATCTGGCCGAGATGACGCCGGACGAGCGCCGCGCGATGTTCAGGGTGGTGCGTCAGGAGGGGTAAAGAAGCCCTCGCGCAGGCGCTCAGCTACAGCCCGCAAAACCCTGTCACGATTTGATTATTCTCTGCAGCGCCACGCATGAAAAAGGCCCGGACACCAAGGTCCGGGCCAATCAATCCGTTGAGCGTCTCCGCGTCGCGGCTCGCGCTTATTGCGACGCGGCTTTCGCGAACTTGCGGCGGTCCTGCAGTTCCTCGGCGACGAGGAAGGCCAGTTCCAGCGACTGGCTCGCATTCAGACGCGGGTCGCAGGCGGTGTGGTAGCGCGAGGACAGATCGCCATCGGTCACGGCGCGCACGCCGCCGGTGCATTCGGTCACGTCCTTGCCGGTCATCTCGAAATGCACGCCGCCGGGAATCGTGCCCTCGGCTTTGTGGATCGCGAAGAATTCCTTCACCTCGCGCAGCACGGACTCGAAGGGCCGGGTCTTGAAGCCCGAGGCCGATTTGATCGTGTTGCCGTGCATCGGATCGCAGGACCAGACGACATTCGCGCCCTCGGCCTCGACCGTGCGGATCAGGCGCGGCAGGTGATCGCCGACATTGCCCGCGCCGAAACGCGCGATCAGGGTCAGACGGCCCGCCTCGTTTTCCGGGTTCAGCTTCTCCATCAGCACCTTGAGGTCGTCCTCGGTGGTGGTGGGGCCGCATTTCAGGCCGATCGGGTTCTGCACGCCGCGTGCGAATTCGACATGCGCGCCGTCGGGCTGACGGGTGCGGTCGCCGATCCAGAGCATGTGGCCGGTGCCCGCGATCGGCAGGCCGGACGTGGAATCGATGCGGCAGAGCGCCTCTTCATATTCCAGCAGCAGCGCCTCGTGCGAGGTGTAGAAATCGACCGAAGCCAGCTCATGCGCGGTTTCCGAGGTCACGCCCGCGGCCCGCATGAAGTCCATCGCCTCCGAAATCTGATCGGCGACCTGACGGTATTTCTCGGCATCGTCGGCATCGGTGAAGCCCGCGATCCAGCTTTGGACGCGGTGGATGTCGGCGAAACCACCGGTTGAGAAGGCGCGCAGCAGGTTCAGCGAAGCCGCCGCCTGCGTGTAGGCCTGCAGCATCCGGTTCGGATCGGGCAGACGCGCCTCCGAGGTGAACTCGAAGCCGTTGATGATGTCGCCGCGGTAGCTCGGCAGCTCGGTGCCGTCGATGGTCTCGGTCGGTGCCGAACGCGGCTTGGCGAACTGACCCGCCATGCGACCGACCTTGATGACCGGAACCTTCGCGCCCCAGGTCAGCACGACCGCCATCTGCAGCATCACCTTGAAGGTGTCGCGAATGTTATCGGCCGAGAATTCCCCGAAGGACTCGGCGCAATCGCCACCCTGCAGCAGGAATGCTTCGCCGCGCGCGGCTTTCGCCAGCTCCGCCTTCAGCGTGCGTGCTTCGCCCGCGAAGACCAGCGGCGGCATCCGCGACAGCTGTGCCTCGACAGCGTTCAGCGCCCCCTGATCGGGATAGTCGGGCATCTGAACCCGCGGTTTCGCGCGCCAGTCCGATTTGCTCCAACCCTTGCCCATCTGATCCTCCAAAAGCGTGGTCGTTTCATTCGGCGCCGCTTATAGACGGCGCGGGTCAGGGAAACAAACCCGAAATTGCATTTCCGCACGCCTGCCGGCCCCTCCGTAAGATCCCCCTCTTGCGGCGGGCCCCAATTTCCTGTTTCGGTGATTCACCACAGATGACGGATTGACGACATGCCTGATCCCCGCCCCACCCGTCGCCCAGCCCCTTCGCAGGGGATGATCCGGATCGCCCCGGACGCGCGCCAGCGCTCGGTCGTCTTCATGCTTCTCGACCGGTTCACGATGATGGCCTTCGCCAGCGCGATCGAGCCGCTGCGCCTCGCCAATCAGGTCTCGGGCCGCACGCTCTACACATGGAAACTGGCCTCGGAAACCGGCGAGGATGTCACCTGTTCGAACGGCACGACCTTCCGCACCGATATCGGGCTGGAGGAACTGGGCCGCGATACGATGGTGCTTGTATGCGGCGGCATCGACGTGGCCGAGGCGGTCACCAAGCCGCTTTTGAACTGGCTCCGGCGCGAGGCGCGGCGTGGCGCGACGATCGGGGGCCTGTGCACCGGCTCTTACGCGCTGGCCCGCGCAGGCCTGCTCGACGGCAAGCGCGCGACGATCCACTGGGAGAATGTCGACGCTTTCGCCGAGGATTTCCCCGATATCGAGCTGACCAAGGGTGTTTTCGTGATCGACGGCAACCGGGTGACGACGGCGGGCGGCACCGCCTCGATCGACCTGATGCTGCGGCTGATCGCCCGCGATCACGGCGAGGAACTGGCCAATACCGTCGCCGATCAGCTGATCCATTCCTCGATCCGCTCGGATCGCGACACGCAGCGGCTGTCGATTCCCACCCGGATCGGGGTGCGTCACCCCAAGCTCGCGCAGGTCATCGGGCGGATGGAACGCAATATCGAAGACCCCATCAGCCCCGCGACGCTCGCGACCGAAGTCGGCATGTCCGCGCGCCAGCTGGAGCGGCTGTTCCGTCGCTATCTCAACCGCTCGCCGAAGCGCTACTACATGGAATTGCGCCTGCAAAAGGCGCGTAACCTGTTGATGCAAACGGAAATGAGCGTGATCAACGTGGCCATGGCCTGCGGCTTTGCGAGCCCGTCGCATTTCTCGAAATGCTACCGCGCGCATTACCAGACCACACCCTATCGTGAACGTGGCGCGAGCGCTGCGGGCGAAAAGGAAAGCCTGGACTCCACCGTGGATTTAGGGCCGGAAGACGCGCTCGACTGAAAATTGCGCAATCACCCCCCGCGCCTTTCACGAATTTGCACATAACCCCAAATTGCCGTTACGTCGCATTGCGCGCACCTTGACCTTCGGGTCCGTTTTTCGCGTCATCGCGCCACTCGCGGTTCTTCACATTTGACAAACCGCGCACTAACCTCGCGCAAGAACGCGAGTTCCAACACGGGAGTGAACACATGAAAAAACTGCTTCTGGCTTCGGCTGCGATCGCGCTTGGCGCGACTGGCGCATATGCCGATGACGTGAAGATGGGCGTCCTGCTGGGCTTTACCGGCCCGCTTGAATCGCTCGCCCCGCCGATGGCGCAGGGTGCCGAGATGGCGATCAAGGAAGTCTCCGATTCCGGCAAGCTGCTGGGTGGCGACACCGTGACCGCAGTCCGCGGCGACTCGACCTGCGTCGACGCAGCCGCCGCCACCGCGGCAGGCGAAACGCTGGTCACTACCGACAAGGTCGCTGGCATCATGGGCGCAATGTGCTCGGGCGCGACCACCGCTGTCCTGCAGAACGTCGCAATGCCGAACGGCGTCGTGATGATCTCGCCCTCGGCGACCTCGCCGGCACTCTCGACGCTCGAGGATGATGGCCTGTTCTTCCGCACCGCACCGTCGGATGCGCGTCAGGGCGAAGTCATGGCCGACGAGATCCTCGAGAAGGGCATCAAGAACGTCGCCGTGACCTACACCAACAACGACTACGGCAAGGGTCTCGCCGACAGCTTCGAGAAAGCCTACAAGGCCAAGGGCGGCAGCGTGACCATCTCGGCCGCGCACGAAGACGGCAAGGGCGACTACTCCGCTGAAGTCGCATCGCTCGCTTCCGCAGGTGGCGACGCGCTCGTCATCGTCGGCTATATCGACCAGGGCGGCTCGGGCATCCTGCGCGGCGCGCTCGACACCGGCGCCTTCGAGACCTTCGTCTTCCCGGACGGCATGGTCAGCCAGACGCTCGAAGACAATTTCGGCTCGGAAATCAACGGCTCCTTCGGCCAGCTTCCCGACTCGGCAGGCGACGGCATGAAGACCTATCTCGGCATGGCCGAGAAAGCCGGCTTCGACGGCTCGTCGGCTTATTCGGGCGGCGCCTATGACGCAGCGGCTCTGATGCTGCTGGCGATGCAGGCGGCGGATTCCACCGACCCGAAAGTCTATAAAGACAAGGTCATGGAAGTCGCGAACGGCCCCGGCGAGAAGATCTATCCCGGCGAGCTGGGCAAGGCGCTCGACCTGATCAAGGAAGGCAAGCCGGTCGACTATGAAGGCGCGACCGCCGTCAACCTGATCGGCAATGGCGAAGCCGCGGGCACCTTCCGCGAAATCACGATCAAGGACGACAAGATCGAGACGGTGAAATACCGCTAATCGGTCATCAGAGCTGAGGCAGCCCGGAGCGATCCGGGCTGTTTTCAATTATAAAACAACAAGATGTGGCGTGAAGCTAACACGCCTACAACTCAGGGGACCCTATGATCCGGGTTGAAAACCTAGTCAAATCCTTCGGCGGATTCCGCGCGGTCGATGGCGCAAGCCTCGAAATCGCGACCGGCTCGATCACCGGGCTGATCGGCCCGAACGGCGCCGGCAAATCCACTCTCTTCAACGTCATCGCAGGCGTGCACGAACCCACCGCGGGCCGTGTCACGATGGATGGCGAGGACATCACCGGGCTTGCCCCGCACGAGCTGTTCCACAAGGGGCTGCTGCGCACCTTCCAGATCGCGCATGAGTTTCCTTCGCTCACCGTGCGCGAGAACCTGATGATGGTGCCCACCGGACAGGCGGGCGAGACGCTCTGGAACACATGGTTCGGGCGAAAACACATCCGCGACGAGGAAGCGGCGCTTCTGAAGAAAGCCGATGAAGTGCTTGATTTCCTAACAATTTCGCATCTCAAGGACGAGAAGGCAGGCAACCTCTCGGGCGGCCAGAAGAAGCTTCTGGAGCTGGGCCGCACGATGATGGTCGAAGCCAAGATCGTCTTCCTCGACGAGGTCGGCGCGGGCGTGAACCGAACGCTTCTCAACACGATCGGCGATGCCATCGTGCGCCTCAACAAGGAGCGCGGCTACACCTTCTGCGTGATCGAACACGACATGGATTTCATCGGCCGCCTCTGCGACCCGGTCATCGTGATGGCCGAGGGCAAGGTGCTGGCCCAGGGGTCTGCCGATCACATCATGGAAAACGAAGCCGTCATCGAGGCCTATCTGGGCACCGGGCTGAAGAACAAGGTCAAGGCCGAGGAAACCGCCGAGACCGCCGCCCATGAAGACCACGGCGCGCAGCCCGGTCTGGGCGATGAAGCCGGCAAAGGGGGTGCCCAATGAGCTATCTCAACGCCTCCAACATGACCGGCGGCTACGGCAAGGCCGACATCCTGCACGACTGCACGCTGACCGTCGAAAAGGGCGAGATCGCCGTGATCGTCGGCCCCAACGGCGCGGGCAAATCCACCGCGATGAAGGCGGTCTTCGGCATGCTCGGCCTGCGCGAAGGCAAGGTCACGCTCGACGGGCAGGACATTACCGGCCTCTCGCCGCAGGACCGCGTTAAGAAAGGTATGGGCTTCGTTCCGCAGGTGAACAATGTCTTCCCGACCATGACGGTCGAGGAAAACCTCGAGATGGGCGCCTTCATCCGCGACGACGATTTCCGGGGCACGATGGATCAGGTCTTCGACCTGTTCCCGATCCTGAAGGAGAAACGACGCCAGAACGCGGGCGAGCTGTCCGGCGGGCAGCGTCAGCAGGTGGCCGTGGGCCGCGCACTGATGACCCAGCCGAAACTGCTGATGCTCGACGAGCCAACCGCGGGCGTCTCGCCCATCGTGATGGACGAGCTTTTCGATCGCATCATCGAGGTCGCCCGCAGCGGGATCTCGATCCTGATGGTCGAACAGAACGCCCGCCAAGCCCTTGAGATCGCGGATAAAGGTTATGTCCTCGTGCAAGGCGCGAACAAATACACCGACACTGGCGAGGCCCTTCTGGCCGACCCGGAAGTCCGCCGCACCTTCCTGGGGGGCTGAGGAATGGAACTCATCAACGCGCTTGTCGCGGTTACCAATTACGTCATCATCCCCGCCACCGCCTATGGCGCGCAGCTCGCGCTCGGGGCGCTCGGGGTCACGCTGATCTACTCGATCCTGCGGTTTTCCAACTTCGCCCATGGCGACACGATGGCCTTCGGCACCGGGGTCGTGATCCTGATCACCTGGGGTTTCCAGGCGATGGGGATCAGCTTCGGCCCGCTGCCGACCGCCCTTCTCGCCCTACCCTTCGGCATCGCAGTCACCGCGGCGCTGATGCTCGGGACGGACAAGGTCGTTTACCAATATTACCGAAAAGTCAGGGCCGCGCCCGTGGTCATGGTCATGGTCTCGGTCGGCGTGATGTTCGTGATGAACGCGCTCACGCGCTTCCTGATCGGCGTCGACCAGATCAATTTCGACGACGGCACGCGCTTCGTCATCAACGCCCGGCAATGGCGCGACATGACGGGTCTGCACGAGCCGCTGACGCTGCGCTCGACGCAGGTGATCACCGTCGTCACCGCGATCATCACCGTGGCCGCGCTGTTCTGGTTCCTCGGCAAGACGCGCACCGGCAAGTCCATGCGCGCGTTTTCCGATAACGAGGATCTGGCGCTGCTGTCGGGCATCGACCCGAACAAGGTCGTGGCGGTCACCTGGATCATCACCGGCGCGCTCGCGACTATCGCAGGCACGCTCTACGGGCTCGACAAGTCGTTCAAAGCCTTCACCTATTTCCAGCTTCTGCTTCCGATCTTCGCCTCGGCCATCGTCGGCGGCATCGGCAACCCGGTGGGCGCGATCGCGGGCGGCTTCGTGATCTCCTTCTCGGAAGTGGGTCTCACCTACGCGTGGAAGAAGGTCGCGACCTATCTGGTCCCGAGCTGGGAGCCGGACGGCCTCGTCCAGCTTCTCTCCACCGACTACAAATACGCAGTCAGCTTCACGATCCTGATCCTCGTCCTGATCTTCAAGCCGACCGGCCTCTTCAAGGGGAAAATCGTATGAGCAGCAATCGTCAGGCTGGCGAGACCAGCCGTCTCCGCGCCCCCCTCTTCTTCGCCATCATGGCCGCGCTCATCCTGCTCGAGGGCTTCACCTCCGGCTGGAACTCGGCGCTCGGCATTCTCAACATGGGGCTTCTGTCGGCGATCATGGCGCTCGGCGTGAACATGCAATGGGGCTATGCGGGCCTGTTCAACGCGGGCGCGATGGGCTTCCTCGCGCTTGGCGGCCTCGCCCCGGTGCTGATCTCCATGCCGCCCACCCCCGGCGCCTTCTCGGGCGGCGGTCCGGGCATCATGGCAGCCTTCTTTGTGGCCATCGTCGCGGTGCTGGCGGCGGTCTGGATCTGGCGCAACCTGCGCGGCAAGACACGCGGCCTCGCCGTGACCGCCGTGCTGGTCGTCGGCTTCTTCACCTATCGCTGGCTGTTCGATCCGGCGGTCGAGGTGATCGAGGCGATCAATCCCTCGGCGCAGGGCAACCTCGGCGGGCTGGGCCTTCCGACGCTGATCTCTTGGCCCGTGGGCGCGGTTCTGGCCGCAGGGGCTGCGTGGCTGGTCGGCAAGACCGCCCTCGGCCTGCGCTCGGATTACCTTGCGATCGCCACGCTCGGCATTGCAGAGATCATCGTCGCGATCCTGAAGAACGAGCAATGGCTCGACCGCGGCGTGCTGAACGTCAACGGCATCCCGCGCCCCTGGCCGGTGCCCTACGAGATCGACCTGCAGAACTCGCCCGACTTCGTCGCGCAGATGCAGGCTTGGGGCCTCGACCCGCAGCTGGGCTCCACCATCGCGGTGAAGCTGGCCTTCCTCGTTCTGTTCGTGATCGTCATCCTCGCGCTGATCTGGCTGACCGAGATGTCGCTGAAATCGCCTTGGGGCCGGATGATGCGCGCGATCCGCGACAACGAGATTTCGGCGGCCGCAATGGGCAAGAACGTCACGCGCCGCCACCTGCAGATCTTCGTGCTGGGCTCGGCGGTGATCGGGCTTGCGGGCGCGATGATGATCTCGCTCGACGGGCAGATGACGCCGACCTCCTACAACCCGCTGCGCTACACCTTCCTGATCCTCGTGATGGTGATCGTGGGCGGCTCGGGCAACAACTGGGGCTCGATCCTCGGTGGCGTGCTGATCTGGTATGTCTGGGTCAAGGCGGGCGACTGGGGCCCGGATATCATGGGCGCGCTGGCCGCACCCTTCCCCGATGGCGGGCTCAAGGATCACCTGATCCAGTCGGCCCCGCATATGCGGATGCTGGTGATGGGGATCATCCTGCTGATGGTGCTGCGCTTCAGCCCGCGCGGGCTCTTGCCGGAGAAATAAAAACGAGGGGCTCTGCCCCTCGCCCGTTCCGGGCTCACCCCGGGATATTTCTTCCAAAACGAAGACAGGACGCGCGCCCCGAAAGGAGCGCGCGTTTTTCGTTACTCCTCGCCGCCGTCGAATTGGGCGACGCGGGCGCCGGCCTTGTTCGTGGTGACGACGCCAAGCGATTTGAGTTTGCGGTGCAGCGCCGAGCGCTCCATGCCGACGAAATTCGCGGTGCGCGAGATATTGCCCCCGAAGCGGTTGATCTGGGTGAGCAGGTATTCGCGCTCGAACAGCTCGCGCGCCTCGCGCAAAGGCAGCGTGGCGAGCGCGCCGCCCAGAACGATGCGCCCCTCATCCGCCGGGCCTTCCTGACCGGGCAGCTCGCGCGCCTCGATCGCACCCGTGCCTTCGCCGAGGATCAGCACCCGCTCGATCACGTTGCGCAGCTGGCGGACATTGCCGGGCCAGTCCATCGTCTGCATCAGCGCCGCGGCCTCTTCCGAGATTTCACGCAGCGGCAGGCCCTGGGTCTCGTTGAAGCCGCGCAGGAAATGGTCTGCCAGAAGCGGCACGTCCTCGCGCCGCTCCGAGAGCGGCGGCACCTCGATCGGCACCACGTTCAGCCGGTCGTAGAGCTCCTGCCGGAAAAGACCCTCGCGGATCTGCGTCATCAGATCGCGGGTCGTCGACGAGATCACCCGCAGATCGACGCGGACCTTATCGGCCCCGCCGACGCGCAGGAATTGCTGCTCGGTCAGCACGCGCAGGATTTTCGACTGCGTGCCGAGCGGCATCTCCGCCACCTCGTCGAAATAAATCACGCCGCCATGCGCTTGCTCCAGCAGCCCCTTCTCGACGCCACGCTCGGGGGTTTCGCGCCCGAACAGCACCTCTTCCATCCGGTC
>NZ_DFRG01000170.1:1342-2700 GCF_002378135.1 Thioclava sp. UBA3469 | reverse complement strand
GGCAGAGGGGCAGCGCCCCTACCCGGCCCGCGGCTCTCACGCCAGATGAAGATGCACGCGGCGGTTCATCTTGCCCTTCTTCTCGATCTTGCCGATCCTGAGGCCGCCGATCTCGCCCGTCGAGGCGACATGCGTGCCGCCGCAGGGCTGCAGGTCGATCCGGTCCGCCTCTTCGCCGATCGCGATCAGCCGCACCCAACCCTGACCTTTGGGCGGCGCGACCGAGAGCGTCTTGACCAGATCGGGCTGCGCCTCGAGTTCGGCATCGGTAATCCAATGCTCGACCACCTTGAGGTCCTGCGCGATCCAGTCGTTCAGCCGCCGCTCGATTGCCTCCAGATCCTCGGGCCGCTCGGGCATATCGAAATCGAGCCGGCCTTTTTCCGTACCAATCTGCCCGCCCGTTACCGGCAGCGGGATCGCGACCGACAGCAGGTGCAGCGCGGTGTGGACGCGCATGTGACGGTGACGCCGCTCCCAGTCGAGATGCTGCTGGACCTGCGCGCCGACGGGCGGCAGGGGCTGCGGCTCCGCCGGGACCAGGATCACCGCGCCGGGCGCGCCGGGCTCGGCCTTCACCGCCGTCGCGATCTCGATCTCGCCGCCGTCCCAGACCAGCTTGCCACTGTCACCGGGCTGACCGCCGCCGGTCGGGTAGAAGATCGAATCCGCGCAATAGATGCCGCCTTCGTCGGTCAGGCCCGTCACCGGGACCTCGAGATCGCGGGCATAGGGGTGAATGCGGTAGCTTTGCTGCTGCGGCTGTTTAGCGGTCTCCGGCATCGGCCTCTCCGTCTGAAGTGTCTTGGCGCTGCTCCTCCATCCCCTCGGGCCCTTCCCCGGGCTGGGGCCTGCCGTAATCGGCACGGGTGACGGGGCGCTTGGCGTCGCTGTCGTCTTCGCCTTCGTCCGCGGAGGTCTTCTCCTCGTCCGCGTCCTTTTCGGCCTCGTCCTCCTTGGGCCGTAGAACCTCGGGGTTGCGCAGCCAGACGTCGCGCTGTGCGAAAGGAATTTCGATCCCGGCCTCGGCGAAGCGTTGATTGATCTCGTGGTTCATTTCGCTCTGGACGCGGAGGATGAAGTTCACGTCGGAGAGGATCACGCGGACCTCGAAATCGAGGCTGTCCGCGCCGAAGCCTTTGAACATCACCACCGGCTCGGGATTCATCATCACCAGCGACTGGTTCGCGGCCACCTCGTGCAGGATCTTCTCGACCTTGCGGGTGTCGGTGCCATAGGCCACGCCCACCGGCACGATCAGGCGACCCGTGACATTGCCGCGCGTCCAGTTCGTCACCTGCCCCGAAATCAGATCCGCATTGGGCACGATGACTTCGGTGCGGTCGAAGGTCTCGATC
>NZ_DFRG01000170.1:0-1033 GCF_002378135.1 Thioclava sp. UBA3469 | reverse complement strand
TCGGTGCGGTCGAAGGTCTCGATCCGGGTGGAGCGCACGGAGATCGCCTTCACGATCCCCATCTGGCCGTTCACCTCGATCCAGTCGCCCTCGGAAATCGGGCGCTCGATCAGCAGGATGATGCCCGAGACGAAGTTCTGCACGATGGTCTGCAGACCGAAACCGACACCGACGGAGAGCGCACCGGCGACGATGGCGAGCGAGCTGAGATCGATCCCTGCCGAGGAGATCGCGATGATCGCGGCGAGGAAGATCCCCAAATAGCCAAGCCCCGAGACGATGGCGTTCTGCCCGCCCTTGTCGATCTTGGTCTTCGGCAGCAGCGAGGTTTTCAGCGCCCCCTGCAGGAGCCGCGTGACCATCAGACCGATCACGAAGACGATCGCGAAGGTCAGGAAGATGCCGGGCGAGATCGTGACGCCGCTGACCGAGATGCCGTTCTGGAACCGGGTCCACATCTCGGCCAGATCGGCCGGGCGCGCGCCCCAGATCAGCGCCGCAGGCGGCATGGCGAGCAGGCCCAGCAGGAAGCCGATCAGCGCCGGGATCAGCGAGTCGCGGCCGTCATCCTCGCGCCGGGTGACCAGCACGTAGACATCGGTGAAGAACTGGTTGAGCACCAGGACCAGCGCGATCAGCCCCAGCGTCAGGATGGTCGGGAAAATCAGCGCATTGGCGGCGTTGATATAGCCGATCCCGCCCAGAACCGGCGCGACCACAGCGACGCCAATCAGCGCATTGCCGAGCGCGCCGACAAGACGGTCGCGAAACGCGCCTTCCTCGCTCCCATTGGTCTCGTTGCGCAGGTGACGGCGCAGTAGCTGGCCGAAGCGGAACAGCGCAATCGCTGCAAGGACCTGCAGCGGGAAGACCAGAACGCCGAAACCAGCATCGAGCGTGTGCCCCGCCGCGTCGATCTCCTTGGCGGTTTTCGCGCTGCCCTCGAATACGTCCTGCCCGCGGGCCACAAGCCAGTCACCGAACGGGCCTTGGATCGCGGCGAACACGGCCAGTGAGATCGTCAGCACCCGGC
>NZ_DFRG01000156.1:0-30190 GCF_002378135.1 Thioclava sp. UBA3469 | reverse complement strand
GACATGGCGCTGTTCAAGTTCACCGATGCGATCCTGAACGACCGCCCCATCGACATCTACAATCACGGCGAGATGTATCGCGACTTCACCTATGTCGAAGACCTCGTGCGCGGCATCCGCCTGCTGATCGACGCGGTCCCCGAGCGCCCCGCGTCGCGCGACGAGATCGCCGAGGGCGACAGCCTCTCGCCCGTGGCCCCCTACCGGATCGTCAATATCGGCAATTCCGACAAGGTGAAGCTTCTGGATTTCGTCGATGCGCTGGAGGCCGAGCTGGGCCGCCCCGCGCAGCGCAATTACATGGAGATGCAGAAAGGCGACGTGCCCGCGACCTGGGCCGATGCCTCGCTTCTGCAGTCCCTCACTGGATACCGTCCGCAGACCGATGTGTGCGAGGGGATCGCGAAATTCGTGGCATGGTTCCGCGACTATTACGGGAAATAACCCCCTCGCCCCTTGCCGCAACGCAGCAATCGCCTAAGTCACGGGGCTGATACCCGGCGCTACACCTATTTTCGGAGACTACCCATGACGCTCGAACCCCGCCACGCGCGGGCCGTGATCCTGTCGCTGGCCCTCGGCACTTTCGGTATCGGCGTGATCGAGTTCGCGTCCATGGGGCTGCTGCCCTATTACGCGGCCGATTTCGGGATCACCGAGGCGCGGGCGGGTCATGCGATTTCGGCTTATGCGCTTGGCGTTGTGATCGGCGCGCCGCTTCTGGCGGTGATCGGCGCGAAAATCCCGCGCAAGCAGTTCCTGATCGGGTTGATGGGGTTCTATGCGGTGGCGAACCTGCTGGCCGGGTTCGCACCGAATATGGATAGCTTCATGGCGGCGCGCTTCGCCTCCGGCCTGCCGCATGGCGCCTATTTCGGGATAGCGATGCTCTTCGCCGCCGATCTGATGCCCGTGGGCAAACGCGCGCAGGGCATCGCGATGGTGATCACCGGGCTGACCATTGCGAACATCGTGGGCGTGCCGCTCGCAGGTGCGATCGGGCAGAATTTCGGCTGGCGCTGGGGTTTTGCCATCGTCGCGGTGATCTGCGCGGCCTCCGCATTGATGATCGCGCGCGTCGCCCCCGCGACGCCGCGCGACCCGAATGCCAGCCCGATGCGCGAGCTGGGCGCACTGGCCAATCGCTCGGTCTGGCTGACGCTGCTCGTGGGCTCGATCGGCTTCGGCGGCATCTTCGCGGTCTATTCCTATCTGTCGGCGGCGATGATCGACACGCAGGCAGGCCCCGCCTGGACGATCCCCGTGGCGCTTTCCGCCTTCGGCGTGGGCGGGACGCTGGGCAACTGGATCTCGGGTAAGCTGTCGGACTGGTCGCGCTTCGGCGCAGGCGTGATCCTGCTTTGCGGGATGATCGTGATGTCGATCCTCTACACCTTCACGATCGGCAACTGGGTCGCGATGTCGGTGGCGATGATCGCGCTGGGGTCGACCGCCGGGATGGTGATCCCGATGCAGATGCGGCTGATGGAGGTCGCGGGCGAAGCGCAGACGCTCGCCGCCGCCCTCAACCACGCGGCCTTCAACCTCGCCAACGCGATCGGGCCGTTCCTTGCCGGGATCGCGCTTGCGAACGGCTATGGCTGGACGGCCACCGGCTATGTCGGCGCGGGGCTGGCGGCGGCGGGGCTCGTCTTCCTTGCCATCGCATGGCTCGATAGCCGTCGCCCCGCCGCTGTTCCCGCTTAGGCCTTCTCGATGCGGACCGGGACGCCCTTGGAGCCGGGCGTCTTCGACAGCTCGTCATTGAGCCCCACCGGCACCAACACGTTGCATTCGGGGTAATAGCCCCCGACCGTGCCGCGCGGCAGCTCGAAGGTGATGACGCTCAGCCCGGTCTTGCGACGCGCGATCCCGTCATCCATGTCGCCATGGACCACGACCGGATCGCCATGCGCGAGCCCGAGATCGGCCATGTCGATCTTGTTCATCAACAGCACGTCGCGCGTCCCTTCGATACCGCGGAAACGGTCCGAATAGCCGTAGATCGTGGTGTTGAACTGGTCGTTCGAGCGCATGGTGATCATCCGGAAACGGCCCGGCTTGTCCTCGAAGCCAAGCGCGTTGAGCTTGGACGGCGTGGTGAATTCCAGCTTGCCGCTTTCCGTCTTCCAGATGCGATCATGCGCCGGGTTTCCGCGCCAGAAGCCGCCCGGCTCGTTCATCCGCGCGTTGAAGCCGCGGAAGTCGTCCGGGTAAGTCGCCTCGATCAGATCGCGGACGACGGAATAGTCTTTCACCCATTCGTCCCATTGCAGCTTGGGGTTCGGCGCGCAGGCGGCTTTCGCGATGCCGCAGGTGATGGCCAGTTCGGACTTCAGCTTGTCCGAGGCGGGCGCGCTTTTGCCGAGCGAGCCGTGGATTTTCGAGAAGCTGTCCTCGACCGAGACATATTGATTGCCGGTTTCCTGCTCGTCCTTCTCGGACCGGCTGAGACACGGCAGAATATAGGCCACCTCGCCCGGATAGAGATGCGAGCGGTTGAGCTTGGTAGAGATCATCACCGTCAGCTTCTGCTTCGGCCACGCCTCTTCGATCCGCTCGCTATCGGGCAGCGCGCGCACGAGGTTACCGCCAAGCGAGAACATGGCCGAAACCTTGCCCTCCATCATCGCCTGCGCCGCATCGACGATGTGGAAGCCGTCTTCCTGCGGCGGCTCGAAGCCGTAAAGCTCGCGGAGCTTGTCCATCGGGATCAGCTTGGCCTTCTCGGCAATGCCGACGGTCCGCTGGCCCTGCACGTTGGAGTGTCCGCGCACCGGGCAACAGCCCGCGCCCTTGCGCCCGATATTGCCGCGCAGCGCGAGGAAGTTCACCAGCATGCCGATATTGGTCGCGCCATGGGCGTGCTGGGTCAGCCCCATGCCATAAACGCCGATGACCTTCTCGGCGTGGATATAGACGTCGGCCGCCTGCCGTAGCTCGGCCTCGGACAGCCCGCATTCCTCGGTGATCTTGTCCCACGGTGTCGTGCGGCAGAAGGTCAGGAACCCGTCATAATTGACCGCGTGTTCCTTCAGGAAATCCCAGTCGATGATCGCGGCACGGCCCTGCTCCTGCGCCTTCTCATCCTCTTCGATCACCGCCTTGCACAGGCCAGTCAGCGCCGCGATGTCCGAGCCCGCTTTGAGTTGGTGATACTGATCGGAGATGATCGTCTCACGCCCCGTCGCCATGTCACGGATGTTCTGCGGATCCACGAAGCTGACGAGCCCCTGCTCTTTCACCGGGTTGAAAGTGACGATCTTCGCGCCGCGATCCTTCGCCGCCTTGAGCGGATGCAGGAAGCGCGGCGAGTTGGTGCCGGGGTTCTGGCCGAAAAAGAAGTAGCAATCGGTCGCCTCCAGGTCTTCCCAAAGCACCGTGCCCACCGACGACCCGATCACCTTCTTCAGGCCGACCGAGGTCGTCTCGTGACACATGTTCGAACTTTGCGGCAGGTTGTTGTTGCCATAAGCGCGCGCCATCAGCGCCCAGAGATAGCTGGCCTCCAGCCCGGCATGGCCCGAGGAGTAGAACACGACCTCCTGCTTCGGCAGACCTTTCAGGATTGACCCGATCTCGGAGAAGGCCTCGTCCCAGCTGACCTCGACATAGCGATCAGTGGCGCGGTCGTAGCGCATCGGCGCGGTCAGACGGCCGGTCTTTTCCAGCTCGTGGTCGGACCAGTCCATCAGGTCCGAGACCGTGTGATCGTCCCAGAACTCGGGCGTGTGGCGCGACTTGGTCATCTCCCACAGCGTCGCCTTCGCCCCGTTCTCGCAGAATTCGAACGGATGGTAATTGGCGGGTTTCGGGAAAGCACAGGACGAGCACATGAGACCGCCCGGTTTGTTCTGACGCTCCAGCTCGCGCAGCACATCCGGCGAGGGCCAGGAGTCGCCAAAGACCCGGGCGATGCCCCGCATCGAGCCCCAACCACCGGAGGGGCCGCTTTCTTCGGGTAGTTTATCAAGCTTGTCAGACATGGCGCGTAGCTCCTCCGGGGTCGATCCGCGCATATGAAATTGCGCGCGCCCCAACGGGCGCGCGCAGGCCAGCCGACCGGCTGAAGACCGCAGAGGGAAAGGCTCTGCTTATGATGCGCGGGATGTTGGTCACATCGTTCCAACCCTGCCTGCGCCCGGTCGGTTCCGGCCGTCCCGTAGTCTCACTCAGTAGTGATGCTCATGCTCCGACGTCTTGCCGCGGAACACCCAATAGGCATAGGCCGTATAGGCGAGAATGATCGGCAGGAAGATCGCCGCGCCGACCAGAATGAAGCCCTGCGACATCGCCGTGGTGGACGCCTCGCGGATCGTGATCGAGGCGGGCACGATATAGGGGAAGATCGACAGGCCGAGCCCCATGAAGCACAGGATGAATATCGCAATCCCCGAAAGATAGGCGACCACGCCCCGATCCGAGCGGATCGCGGTCCAGTAACCGAAGCCCGCCACCATCAGCAAAAGCGGCACCACGGCGCTCCAGATGACGCCCGGCCACTGGAACCAGCGGTGATAATATTCGGGATGCAGGAACGGCGTCGCGAGCGAGGCGAGGGCGATAAAGCCGAGCGTCACGATCAGCGACACCTGCCCGACGCGCCGCGCGAGATCATAGAGCCCGTGCGAGGTCTTGATGACGAGCCAGGCCGAGCCCAGCATCACATAGCCCGCGACCAGCGCCAGCGCCGTGCCGAGCGAGAACCAGCTCACCCAGTCGAACGGGCCGCCGGTGAAGGTGCGCCCGGTCACTTCGGGGCCGCGCAGCAGCCCGCCGAGGATCGCGCCCTGCGCCAGCGTCGCGATCAGCGAGCCGCCGAAGAACGCCTTGTCCCAGAGCTTCTGCCAGCGCCGGGTCTTGCCGCGAAACTCGAAGGCCACGCCACGAAAGGCGAGCGAGAGCAGCATGATGATGATCGGAACATAAAGCGCGTTCAGGATGATCCCGTAGGCCAGCGGGAAGACGGCGAGCAGCCCGCCCCCGCCCATCACCAGCCATGTCTCGTTACCGTCCCAGACAGGCGCAACCGAATTCATCGCGCGGGTGCGGTTCTCCTCGGAGCCGAGGAAGGGAAAGAGGATGCCGATGCCGAGGTCGAACCCGTCGAGCACCACATAGGTCAGGATCGCGAAGGCGATGATCGCGGCCCAGATGTCGGGCAGATAATGGGCGAAGCCGCTCATACGTGGGCCTCCTCTTTCTCGGTCGTCACATCATTGGCGAGCATCGCGCCCGCCACGCCGCCGGCGCGCTGGGGTGTGTTCTCGACGGGCTCCGCCGACTCCGGCCCGCGCCGCATCAGTCGCAGCAGGTAGAAAGTGCCCGAACCGAACAGGAAGGCGTAAACGACCACGAAGCCGATCAGCGCCGCCCAGGCTGCGCCATGGCTGAGGTTCGACACCGATTCCGCGGTCGTGAAGTGGCCATAGACCGTATAGGGCTGGCGGCCGAATTCGGTGGTGAACCAGCCCATGATGATCGCGAGGAACCCGCCCGGCGCGAAGACCAGCGCCACTTTGTGGAACAGCCCCGGCTCGTGCAGGCGCTTGCGCCACATCAGCCAGCCGCCCCAGAGCCCGATCGCCGCGAAGGCGAAGCCGAGCCCCACCATGATGCGAAAAGTGAAGAAGACGATCGTCATCGGCGGGCGTTCATTCGGCGGGAAGTCCCCGAGGCCGGGCACTTCGCCGTCGAGCGAGTGTGTCAGGATCAGCGAGGACGCATAGGGCACCTCGATCTTGTAATCGGTGCGCTCCTGGCTCGGGTTCGGGATGCCGAACAGGATCAGCCCGGCGCCTTTGCTGGTCTCCCAATGCCCTTCCATCGCCGCGATCTTGGCGGGCTGATGTTCGAGCGTGTTGAGCCCGTGCTGGTCGCCTGCAAGGATCTGGATCGGCGCGGTCACGAGAATCATCGCCACCGCCATGCGGAACATCGTGCGCACCGCGTCATCCGCCGTGCCCTTGATGTGATGCCAAGCCCCGACCCCGGCCACGACGAGCGCCGTGGTCAGGTAGGCCGCCAGCACCATATGCACGAAGCGATAGGGCAGCGAGGGATTGAAGATCACCTCCCACCAGTTCTGCGGGATGAATTGGCCGACATCGTTCATCGCGAAGCCTGCGGGCGTCTGCATCCAGCTGTTCACGGAGAGGATCCAGAAGGCCGAGAGCAACGTACCGAAGGCCACCATCGTCACGGCGAACATGTAGATCCACTTGTTCACCCGGTTGCGCCCGAAGAGCATGATCCCGAGGAAGCCCGCCTCGAGGAAGAAGGCGGTCATCACCTCGTAGCCCATCAGCGGCCCGATCACCGGTCCCGCCTTGTCGGAGAAATGCGCGAAGTTCAGGCCGAACTCGTAGGACATCACGACGCCCGAGACGACGCCCATCCCGAAGACCACCGCGAAGATGTGTTTCCAGAACTCGAAGATCCTCAGGAAGACCTCCTTGCCGGTAATCATCCGCAGGGCTTCCAGCACCATCAGGTAACTTGCCGTACCGATGGAAAAGGCCGGGAAAACGATATGCGCCGAGACGACGAAGGCGAATTGTGCCCGCGCCAGATCGAGTGTCGGTATGTCGAAAATGCTCATGGCCGTCCGCGTTTCTGCACGTTGCGTGATAAGAACTAGACTTGCCCGAGGATACGGCAACCGCCGGAACGTGGTTCAAAGCCCAACTGGGACGGGTTGTCGCAGCCAAAGAAAAAAGCCCGCACGGAGATCCGCACGGGCTTCATCAGTTCAATGTCGCTTATTTCAGGCGACTTGTTTGAGGGCGCTTTCTTCCGGGATGAACTCCTCATGGAGCGCCTTGATAACAGGTTTCAGGTCACCGCGTTCGAGCACGAATTGCACATCGACATTGCGCGGACCTTGGGTCGCGCCGAGGCTTTCCATGCCGTCCTTGGCGATTGCCTGCAGACCCCGGGTCAGAACCGAGAGGCCCTTCAGGTCACGCCCGATGACCGAAGCCATCGAGAGCATCCGCGCCGAGATTTCCGCCGACGGGTAGATTTCGCAGAGGTCCTTCTCGACCTTCTGGAGCACCTCGATCGGCGCGTCGACATAGTGGGTGATCGTGTTGGCGTTCGACGCTTTCGACACGATGCGCACGCCATGACGCGTCAGCACTTCGAGAATCTTGGCGTCGTAGCCCTTCACGCCGACCATGTCCTGTTCGAACACTTCCAGCGCGATGATATCGAGCCCGGTCACCATCTCGACCGCCGCTTCCTTGGCGGGCTTGTCGTCGATCAGCGTGCCCGGATCGCCCGGGTCGAACGCATTGGTGACGCGCAGCGGAACGTCCGCCTGGCGCAGGGTCTTGGCGGCCTTCGGGTGGATCGCCTCCATGCCCATGTTCGACATCTGGTCGGCGACGTCATAGTTCGTGTGGCCCAGCTTGCGCACCTTGCCTTCGCCAACCAGCTTCGGGTCGGCAGAGGATAGATGGAATTCCTTGTGAATGATCGCCTCGCGCGCGCCGGTGAGGGCTGCAAGCTTGGAGAAGGTCACCTCGGAATAGCCACGGTCGAATTCCCGCATCAGGCCTTCGGCGCATTGCGCATATCCCGTCACGATCGGCATTTCGGACGCCGGGTCGACATCCTTCATCGCCCCCATGATCCGGCCTTCGAGGTCGTGATCGGTCTCGTCGCGCCAACCGGAGAGGTCGACGAGACGTGCGTTCACGCCGTTGCGCTGCAGCAGGAGCGTGGTGACGAAGGCCGAATGCGCCTCGCCCAGACCCGACAGCAATTCGCGGATCTGCAGCATGTGCTGCGAGAGGCGGAAGTGCCCGTAGGAGCACAGGCGCTGCAGGTCGATCAGGCAGTTGCGCGCGCCTTCGATACGCTCACGCACGAACTCGGTGGCCTGCGCGATGTCGCCCGGGTGCTCGAGCACCTTCTCATGCGCTTCGACCATCGCGGACGAGACGCGGCTCAGCGCCTCGTGCCAGCCATGTTCGCTGTCGGCTTTTGCGAATTGCGCATAGACGCCCGCCTCGCCCGACTTCTTATGTTCGAGCAGCAGATTGGTGATGCCACCAAACGCCGAGACGACGAAAATGCGGTTGTAAAGATCGGCGCCCTTGCGGTCTCCGATGAACAGCGTGTCGAGCAGCTCGTCCACGCGGCTCATCGAGGTGCCGCCGATCTTTTCGACTGTGTGATTCTGGTGGGTCAATTTGGCCCCCTTACGAATTTTCCAGTTCTTCGGCCGGCGCATACGAGCCGTCCTCACGGTGAACCTCATTGCCGGTCACCGGCGGGTTGAAGCAGCAGGCCATGACGAGGTCTTCGTCACCCGCGACGAGGCGGTGATGGTCATGCAGGTTCAGCGCATACATGACACCCGGCTTGATTTCGTGGCGCGTGCCGTTGTCGAGCTCGGTGATGTGGCCGTTGCCCGAGATGCAGTAGACGCTCTCGAAATGGTGCTTGTAGTGGAACGTGTGGTCCGAACCGGCCTTCAGCGTGGTGATGTGGAAGCTGAAGCCCATCTTGTCGTCTGCGAGCAGCATGCGCACGCTGCTCCAATCGGCGTCGGACACGTCGCGGTCGGTGTTCTTAAGCTTGTTGAAATCACGAACGATCATGTGATGTGTCTCCGTATCTGAATTTCGTAAGTCGCTGGGGGAGGCAGCGGCGGATTATTCCGCCGCGATGTCCGTGCGCTCGCCCGTCACCTCGGTGGCGGCTTCGCGCAGGATTTCCAGACCCTTGCGGAATTGTTCCATCGGCGTGGTCAGCGGTGCGAGAACCTTCACGACCTGGTCGTCATTGCCCGAAGTCTCGATCACGAGACCTTTCTCGAAGCAGCGACCGCAGATCGCCGAAGCCAGTTCGCCGGTGCCGACATCGACACCCTGCATCAGGCCACGGCCCTTGAGGAAGGCACCCGGCACGAGATCGGCCACAGCGGCCAGACCTTCCCGCAGGACGTCCGATTTCACGGCCAGTTCCTTCTGGAACTTGTCGTCGGCCCAAAACTTCTCGATCGCCACGGTGGCGGTCACGAAGGCATGGGTGTTGCCGCGGAAGGTGCCGTTATGCTCGGCCGGGCCGAACACGTCGTAGTCGGGACGCACCAGAACCAGCGCCATCGGCATGCCGAAGCCCGAGATCGACTTCGCTTGGGTCACGACGTCGGGCATCACGTCCATCTCCTCGAAGGAGAAGAAGGTGCCGGTGCGGCCGCAGCCTGCCTGAATGTCGTCGATGATGAACAGCGCGCCGTGCTTGCGGGCAACTTGCTCGACGCCTTTCACGAATTCCGGGCTTGCGGCGTTGAGGCCGCCCTCGCCCTGAACCGTCTCCAGCATGATCGCCGCCGGAGCGTCGATACCGCCCGAGGCGTCCGAGAGCATCTGGTCGAGCAGCGCGACCGAATCCACACCATCGGCATAGGCGTCATAGGGCATGCGGGTCACGCCATGCGTGTCCATGCCGGCGCCACCGCGGTGGTAGCCGTTACCGGTCGCCGCCAGCGCACCCATGGTCACGCCATGGAAGCCGTTGGTGAAGGCGATGATGTTGGTGCGGCCGGTCGCCTTGCGCGCGATCTTCATCGCGGCTTCGACGGCATTCGCACCGGTCGGGCCGATGAACATCAGCTTATGGTCCATGCCGCGCGGCGCGAGGATATGCTCCTCGAAAGCGCTCAGGAACTTGGCCTTGCTGTCGGTGTGCAGGTCGAGCGCGTGACCCATCTTGTTCTCGGTCAGGTGCTCGATCAGCGCCTGCTTCATGTCCGGGTCGTTGTGCCCGTAGTTCAGCGACGAGCAACCGGCGAGGAAGTCGATATAGGTGTTGCCCTCGGCGTCGGTCAGTTCCGAGCCTTGCGCGCTGGTGAAAACGGTATCGAAGCCACGGCAGTAGGAGCGGGCCTCAGATTCGCGTTGGGTAAAGATCGTTTTATCCGTCGAATGAACGGTCATGGGGGACTCCATAGAATTGGGGGAATGAGGAGGGTGCGCGGCCTGAGATCAGGCGGCGGCACGCGCCTCCTCGGGGAAGGTGATGGTGACCATATGCTCGGTCGAGGCATGGCCGTCGAAATGGTCTTCTTCGTGGAAGTGCGCCTCATCGGTCAGCTCGCCGCCCATCGAACGTGCGAAGGAGCGGAAGAGCGCCCAGCTCGCTTCGTTGCTTTCGGTGATGGTCGTCTTCAACTTGGTGCAGTCTTCGGCGACGTCGCGCTGGATGAGGTGGCGCAGCATGCGCTTACCAAGGCCAAGACCGCGTGCGTCGGGGGAAACAGCCACCTGCCACACGAAGAACGTGTCCGGCTCGGACGGGGCGATGTAGCCCGAAATCCAGCCGACGACTTCGCCTTCGCGCTCCACGAGGACACAGGTGTCCCCGAAGTGATCGCACTGCAGAAGGTTGCAATACATCGAATTTTCATCAAGCGGCTTGCAGCGGCGGATCAGCTTCCAGATTTCGCTGCCGTCTTCGGACTCCGGCTTACGGAAGACCAGTTTAGAACCCTTCTTGATCGACTCGACTTGCGGCACGGCTCTTTCCTCTCGTTTGCTTCGGTAGCCTAAGTAGTTCATGTGGTCGAAAATTTCAACCACCTAACTAATGGAACCAGGAAAAGTTCCGATTATAGCCTTATATTCTTGCTTATAAGCCCTAAATACCATTAGCATGACAAAGCAAATGAGTAAAAACGAACACGATAAGCTTAGTAAAGCCAAGCAATTGCAGAGCACGGAACTCTCTGCGATACTGGGCCGTCTTGATAAAAAAGGGGCCCGCCGCCTGATGGAGCGTGTCGATACGAGCCTGATCGCCTTGCGTAGAATCCTGCGCGCGACCGAAATGTTCGGCCGCGACCTGGCCAAGGCTGCCGGGCTGACGCCTGCGCAGTTCCGGGTCCTTCAGGTGATTTCCGAAAAAGGTTGGTCCACCCCGAAGGCGATCGCGCAACGCATGGGCGTGAGTCAGGCGACGATGACGGCGTTGATCGACAAGCTCGAGCGCAAGGGCATGGTGACCCGTCAGCGTTCCGAGCGGGATCGTCGTCAGACCGACATCGTGATTACCGAACTCGGCGCGAGCGCGATCGACGAGGCCCCCGACGCGCTGCAACAGATTTTCGTGCGCCGTTTCGAGGCGCTGGAAGATTGGGAGCAGGCGCAGATCATCGCCTCGCTCGAGCGTGTGGCCTCGATGCTCGACGCGCATGACATCGACGCGGCGCCGGTTCTGGACTGGGGCGATATCTCGGGCAAGCCGAACTGATCAGCCTTTGACCCAAGCCCCATCGGGGCCCCGCGTGAATTCGTCGGCCCCGATTGGCTCGAAGCTCATGTCGCGCGCGCCGTAGAGCGTGATCGACAGAGCGTCGCGCCCCCCTTCAATAACATTGAACGTATTGGGCTCGCCGCGCAGACGCGAGGACAGGCCCGTCCCCGCCTGCACGAACAGGATGCCCGGCACCGCCGAGAAAGGCGCCACCGATCCGGTGTGCAGATGCCCCGACAGCACGAGATCCGCGCCGCAGTCCGACATGCCCTCCAACGCATCCCCTGCCCCGTCCATGAGCGCCTTGTCGACCTCGGGCCCATGTTCGAGCGGATGGTGCATCACCGCGATTCGCAGCCTCTCGCCCGCCTCGCCGAATTCCCGACACAGCCGGGAGATCGTCCGCTCGGGCACCTTGCCGCGCTGCCAGGCGAACCGGTTCACCGTATTCACGCCGACCGCCTTCAGGCGATCGGTCTCGAAGACCGGCTCCAGATTATGATTGATATCGGATTTGTAGCGCCCGAAGGGCTTGAGCATGCGCAGGAAGAGGTTGTCGAGCGGCGTGTCGTGATTGCCGGGCACCGAAAGCGTCTCGCTTTCGATCTGCTCCACGAACAGCCGCGCCTGCGCGAACTGGCCGCGCCGGGCGCGCTGCGTGAAGTCCCCGGAGATCACCGTCAAATCCGGCGCGAGCCGGTTCACCGCTGTCAGGAGCGGCGCCTCGAGCTCGGGCAGGCTACGCCCGAAATGCAGATCGGAAAGGTGAACGATACGGGTCATGCGGTCGCGTCTTGGGTCTCGGCGTCCGTGTCCTTGGCTGGCAGTACGATCCAGAGCGGCTCGTCGGACATCTTGAAGCGGAACGGGCTTTGTTCGCGGCATTTCTCGCCGTCATATGCCAACAGGCCGCGCCCGCGTGCGGTTTCGATCTCGAAGGATTTCGCGCGGATCAATTCGTAATCCTCGCCCCGTTTGGTCTTGCGGCGCACTAGCCGCGACGACAGGCGGAAGAGGTCGCGGCGGCTCTGCGCCTTCGCCACCAGCACCGCGAAGGCGTCGTCGCTGATGACCGTCGCCCCGTCGAGCCCGAAGAAATCGAGTTGATAGGCCGAGCGCGCGATGAAGACGAGCGCGGTGCGGCGGCTCCTGGTTTCCCCGTCCGCCGTGATCTTCAGCCGCATCGGGCGCTGGAAGCGCAGGAAAGTCTTGAAGACCGACCAATGCGCGACGATCCGGCGACGACCCCAGCGGGCGTAAATATCTTCGCGCGCCTTGAGGATCGACGGGTAGATACCGAGCGACGCGTTGTTCAGAAACACCCGCCCGTTCACCTCGCCGACCCGGATCGGATGGGCGCTGCCCTCACGGATCGCGCGCGCCGCCTCCTCCGGATCCTCGGAGAGGCGCAGGCCGCGCGCAAAGAAGTTGAACGTGCCGAGCGGCAGCACGGCCATCGGCACCTCCTGCCCCACCAGCGCGCCCGCGACGGCCATCGCAGTGCCATCTCCACCCGCTGCGACGATCATCTCCGCGCCATCGTCGAGCGCCTTGCGGACGGTCGCCACAATGTCGCTTTCCGGCGACCACCGGTAAAGCGACGCGCCGTCACCGAGCGCATCCATCGCGCGGCGGATCGCCTCTTCATCTTTTGCGTTGCCGCCCGAAGAGGGGTTCGCGATCAGCGCGACCGCCTGCCGGCGCAATGCGACGCTTGGCTCCGGCGGGGTGCCATTCGTCAATTTTTCATCGCCCTTTTCGTCATTCAACCCGGACTGGAGCGCGGATTTCGCGTCTCGATCCACGAGGCTGTCAGGCCCCGTATCATTCTCCGGTTTGACGGAATCCTTCGGCTCGGCAGTCATGATGTCACCTCTTCGTCGCGGCTGTAACGCCGCAGGGAGGTGGAAAGGTCCGTGAAAAGGTTGCGCCTCGGGACTTGGTTATTTACGACATAGAGTGTCGGAATTTGGCAAGTCTTGCGACCGTTATCGCGTGAGCGTGACTGTGCGAAGATTCCAACCTGGGGAAAAACCGGGACTTAACGCGACCGATATCACGGCGGCAGCCCGCGCGGATCGCTTCAATCAAAGCTGCCACAACAGGAGAACTGTATGAACAAGAAAGCGCTTGCTGCGTTACTGACGGCACTGCCGCTGGCGACCTTCTCGGCGCCCGCCTTCGCCGCCGATGGCGAATGTGGTTCCGTTACCGAAGCCGAAATGAACTGGGCTTCGGCCGGGGTCGCCGCTTGGGTCGACAAGATCATTCTCGAGAACGGCTACGGCTGTGACGTGACGCTGGTGACCGGCGACACGATGCCGACCTTCACCTCGATGAACGAGAAGGGCGAGCCCGACATCGCGCCCGAGCTTTGGGTGAACGCGGTGAAAGTCGCGCTCGACAAGGCCGTCAGCGAAGATCGCCTCGTGATCGCTGCCGAAATCCTCAAGGATGGCGGTGAAGAAGGCTGGTGGATCCCGAAATACGTCGCCGACGAGCATCCCGAGATCAAGACGGTCGATGATGCGCTGGCGCATCCCGACCTGTTCCCCGATCCCGAAGAGCCGTCCATCGGTGGCGTCTACAACTGCCCGTCGGGATGGAACTGCCAGATCTCGACCGCGAACCGCTTCAAGGCTCACAAGGCCGAGGAGAAGGGCTTCAAGCTGGTCGACACCGGTTCGGCTGCGGGCCTCGACGGCTCGATCGCCAATGCCTACGAGTCCAAGAAGGGCTGGCTGGGTTACTACTGGGCCCCGACCGCGATCCTCGGCAAATACCCGATGGTCAAGCTCGACGCGGGCGTCGAGGGCGACAAGGAAGCCTGGGACAACTGCAACTCGCAGGCCGATTGCGTCGATCCCAAGCCCAACGCCTACCCGACCTCGGACGTGTACACGGTCGTGACCAAGGAATTCGCCGAGAACAACGCGGTGGCGATGGACTACCTTGGCAAGCGTGAATGGTCGAACAAGACCGTGGGTGAGTTCCTCGCATGGCAGGCCGACAACCAAGGCACCAACGAGGACACCGCTTACTACTTCCTCGAGAACTATCCCGACGTCTGGAAGGCTTGGCTTTCTGACGATGTGATCAAGAAGGTCGAGGACGCGCTCTGAGCGGGCGATCCGAGATTTTGGCGCGCGTGAGGGGAGCCTCGCGCGCGTTTTCTTTTAACCGGCGCAAATAATCGACCGGAGGACATAACAAGATGGCATCTTCATGCTGGGGCTTGCCGGAACTGCTCTGTGAGTTCCCTTCCCTTCCCAACTCCACCCTGCGCCACATGCGCATGGGCATCGACGACGGGTTTCGTGGCATCGTCCGCGCTTATTCCGATCAAATCGACGCGGCCACCCGGCCGCTTCAATGGTTTCTCAACACCCTCGAACACGCCTTCGTGGACACGCCGTGGTTCATCATCTTCGCGCTGATCCTCGTCGTGGTGTGGTTCGCCTCGCGCAATCCGAAGATCGTGCTCGGCTCGTCCATGGGCCTTGCCTTCATCGGCATCTTCGGACTGTGGGAAGACACGATGACCACCCTCGCGATGGTCACGGTGGCGACGCTGATCGCGATCATCCTCGGCCTGCCGATCGGCATCCTGATGGCGCGCTCGGACCGGATGCAGAAAATCCTGACGCCGGTGCTCGATGTCATGCAGACCATGCCATCCTTCGTCTACCTGATCCCGGTCGTCGTGATCTTCGGTATCGGCAAGGTGCCCGGCGTGATCGCCGTTGTGATCTACGCGATCCCGCCGATGATCCGCCTGACCAATCTGGGCATCCGCCTCGTGGACAAGGAAGTCATCGAAGCCGCGGACGCCTTCGGCGCCAATCCCCGTCAGAAGCTTTGGGGCGTGCAGCTTCCGCTGTCGCTGCCGACGATCATGGCGGGCGTCAACCAGACCATCATGATGGCGCTGGCGATGGTCGTCGTGGCCTCGATGGTCGGCGTTGGTGGCCTCGGTAAAAACGTGCTGCAGGCGATTAACAACCAGTTCTTCACCATCGGCTTCCTGAACGGCTTCGCACTTGTTGCGATCGCGATCATCTTCGACCGCGCAAGCCAGGCGTTCGGCAAGCGGCTGCAGAAACATTCGGAGGCTGGCCATGACTGATGCCACGACCAACACCGATACCGGCAACCGCTCGGGCATCGAGATCCGCAATCTCTACAAGATCTTCGGGGCGCGCCCCAAGGATTACGTGGAGAAGGTGCAGGCCGGCATGGGCAAGGAAGAGCTCAACGACAAGCACAAGCACGTTCTGGGCCTGCAGGACATCAACCTTACCCTGCCGCCGGGCAAGATCTCGGTGATCATGGGCCTGTCGGGCTCGGGCAAGTCGACGCTCATCCGCCACATCAACGGGCTGATCATGCCCACGGCCGGGGAGATCCTCTATAACGGCCGCGACGTGGTGAAGATGAACGAAGAGGAACTGCGGGAATTCCGTCGCCATGAGACTGCGATGGTGTTCCAGAAGTTCGCGCTTCTGCCGCACCGGACCGTGCTGGAAAACACCTGCTACGGGCTGGATATCCAAGGGGTCGACCGGTCGCAATCGGAACCGATCGCGAAGAAATGGATCGAGCGCGTCGGGCTCGCGGGCTACGAGGATAACTATCCGAACCAGCTCTCGGGCGGGATGCAGCAGCGGGTGGGCCTTGCCCGCGCGCTGGCCAACGACGCGGACATCCTTCTGATGGACGAAGCGTTCTCGGCACTCGATCCGCTGATCCGGATGGATATGCAGAAGGTGCTTCTGGACCTGCAGGCCGAGCTGAAGAAGACGATCGTCTTCATCACCCACGACCTCGACGAGGCGCTGCGCCTTGGCGACAAGATCGCCATCCTGCGGGACGGGGCGCTCAATCAGGTCGGCACGGGGCAGGAAATCGTGCTGCGCCCGGCGAATGAATACATCGCCGAGTTCGTGCGCGAGGTGAACCGTGGCCGGGTTATCCGTGCCGAGACCATCGCCTTGCCTCTGCCCGAGGGCGAGTTGCCGAAGATGAAGGTGAAAGCCAGCTCGGTGCTCGAAAAGATCGCGCGCCGGATGGCCGATGCCGAGGTGCGTACGGCGACGGTTGTCGACGCGGCCAACAAGCCGATCGGCATGGTCGACATGACGACGATCCTGACCGCCATGGTGACGCCTGCAAGCGTCGAAGAAGGCGATGACGAGGTCGAGGAAGACAGCGCCGCCTGATGACTACGGGGTCGCCGCGTCAGCGTGGCGGCCCTGCCCGGCTCGTGCCGTCAGAGCCAGCTGGGTCCACGACGCGACAATCGCGTCATGTTGGCGCTGGTGTGGTTTCCGATCTGCGTGATCGACGCCGAAATCGCCCGATCCGCCGTTTGCCCCCGCAAAAGCGCAAATGCCGCAGCCTCCGCCGCAGCTACGACCGCCACGGGCTTTTCCTGCACCATCTGGAGCGATTCGAGCGGGGAGACATCCCAGAGCCCCATCATTCCCGCGACGCGCATCGAAATCACCGCTTGGGCCTCAAAGCCGATCCGCGCGGCCTCGAAGCCGATGCGCATAAAAGACAGGGGATCCATATAAACTCCTAAAACCAGACATCGCTGCAAAGCGACGTCAGGTCGTCAGGATCGCAGGTACAGGTTGAGATAATGCACTCTTCTTCACCGTCGAGCACAGAAAAATCAGATTTTCGCGAGGTGAGCATTCGTGAAGCCCTGTAATTGCTCTGACGCACAGACTTTCCGCCTTGCCTTCACGGCACTGTGACCCATCCTTTTAACGTCACTCGCGTATTGACATGACAAGGACGTGAACCAAATGGTTCAGAAATCGCGCGCAGCTCGGCCGGCGGGGTCGTATTTGCGTGCAAACAGGGATTTTGACGGGACAGCCAAATGATCAAACGCCTCCTCATCGCCCTCGTCGCGCTCATCCTCGTGGTGGGTGGCGTCGTCGGCTACAATCTTTTCCGCTCGAAGATGATCGCGCAGTTCTTCGCAAACATGACACAGCCCCCCGTGGCGGTTTCGGTCAGCGAAGTGAAGCCGATCACCTGGCAGCCGGGCCTCGAGGCGATCGGCACCGCCGCCGCCGTGCGCGGCACCGAACTGGCCGTCGAAATGGGCGGCACGGTGCAGGAGATCCATTTCAAGGCGAATGACAAGGTCGAGAAGGGCCAGGTCCTCATGCAGATCGACGACAGCTCCGAGCGCGCCGATCTGGCCTCGGCCAAGGCCGCGCAGGACCTCGCCGAGACCAATCTCAAGCGCGCGCGCCAGCTTGCCGACCGGGGCGTGTCCGCCACGTCCAATCTCGATCAGGCTGAAGCCAGCGCGCAGGAAGCGCGCGCAAGCGTCGCGAAGCTGCAGGCCGTGCTCGAGAAGAAGCGCCTGACCGCGCCCTTCGCGGGCATCATCGGTATTCCGCAGGTGGAGGTCGGCCAGTATGTCGGCACCGGCACCACCTATGCGACGCTGCAGGATCGCGACCACATGCGCGTCGATTTCACCCTGTCCGAACAGCAGGCGCGGCACGCCGAAGCGGGTCAGACCGTCAAGGTGAAGACCGAGGACGGCTCGGTCGATCTGGAAGGCAAGATCACCGGCATCGAGCCCAAGATCGACCCGAATTCGCGGCTCGTGACCCTGCGCGCCGAGGTGCCCAATGGCGAAGGAAAGCTGACGCCCGGCCAGTTCGTCCATGTCACGGTCGTGCTGCCCTCCGAAGACAACGTGATCGCGCTGCCGCAAACGGTGGTGAGCTCCAACCTCTACGGCGACTCGGTCTTCGTGGTGCGCAAGCAAACGCCCGAAGGCGCGGACCAGCCGCAACTGGTGGCCAAGCAGGTCTTCATCACGCTCGGACGCCGCTCGGGCACGCTCGTCGAAGTGACGAAGGGGCTGAAGGCGGGCGACATGGTCGTCAACGCGGGCCAGAACAAGCTGAACTCCGGCGCGACGGTGAGCATCGACAACGCGATTTCGCCCGATCCCGACGCGCCTTCCACCGAAGAGGTGATGAAAGCCTTCGGCATGGAGGGCAACGCGCAGGCAAACTCCGACGCGACGTCGGACGCTTCCGCGGATAGCGCTTCGGACGCCGCCTCTGACGGGGCATCGGACACGACATCAGACGGCGCGAAGGCGCAGTAAGGCCAAGCCCATGAACATCTCCGAGATCTTCATCCGCCGCCCCGTCCTGTCGATGGTGCTGGGCGCGTTCATGCTCCTGCTGGGCGCACAGGCGTATTTCAACCTGCCCGTCCGCCAATATCCGGAAGTCGAGGAAACGGTGGTCACGATCACCACCGCCTATCCCGGCGCCTCGCCCGAACTGATTCAGGGCTTCATCACCTCGCCGCTGGCCGCCGCCGTGGCGACTACTGAGAACGTCGATTACGTCACCACCCAGTCGCGGCCCTCGGCCTCGGTCATTTCGGTCCACATGAAGCTCGGGTCGAACTCCGACGCGGCGATGACCGAGGTGCTCTCGAAGGTGCAGCAGGTCAAAGGCCAGCTGCCCTCGGCGGCGAAGGATCCGGTGATCCAGAAGGGCACCGGCCAGACCTTCGCGCTGATGTATCTCGCGGCGCTCAACCCCAACATGACACCCGAGCAGCTGACCGAATATCTGCGCCGGGTGATCCGTCCGCGCATGTCCACGATTCCGGGCGTGGCCCAGACCCAGATCATCGGCGCTTCCGATTACGCGATGCGGGTCTGGATCGATCCGGACAAGCTCGCCGCGCGCGGTGTTACCGCCTCGGAAGTCGTGGGCGCGATTCAGGCGTCGAACTTCCTCTCGGCCCCGGGCAAGACGAAGAACGAGTACGTCGCCCAGTCGATCACGCTGCAATCCACGCTGCAAACGCCCGAAGCCTTCGGCAAGCTGCCGATCTCTGGCAAGGGCGATGACGTGGTGCGGCTGCGCGATGTCGCGAAGATCGAACTCGCCAAGGCCTCCGAGAATGAAATCGTCACTTTCGAGGGCAAGGAAGGCACCTTCCTCGGCGTCTACCCGACGCCCGCCGCCAACCCGCTCGATACGGCAGCTGCGGTGCGCAAGGCGCTGCCCGACATCAACGCCTCGCTCCCCGAAGGGATGAAAATCCAACTGGTCTACGACTCGACCGAGACGATCTCGGCTTCGATCCACGAGGTGTTCAAGACCATCGGCGAAGCGGTCGCAATCGTGACCGTGGTGATCCTGCTGTTCCTCGGGTCGCTGCGCTCCGTCGCGATGCCCATCGTGACCATTCCGCTCTCGCTGATCGGGGTGCTCGCGGTGCTCTTGGCGCTGGGATACTCGATCAACCTTCTTACGCTGCTGGCAATGGTGCTGGCGATCGGCCTCGTGGTCGATGACGCGATCGTGGTGGTGGAGAATATCCACCGACATATCGAAGAGGGAATGAAACCGATCCCCGCCGCCGTGCAGGGCATGAAGGAGATCACCGGGCCGGTCATCGCGATGACGATCACGCTGGCCGCGGTGCTCGCGCCTCTGGGCTTCACCGGCGGGCTGACGGGGCAGTTGTTCCGGGAATTCGCCTTCGCGCTTGCGGGATCGGTGATCCTGTCGGGGGTGATCGCCCTGACGATTACGCCCATGATGTCGGGCCGCCTGCTGAGACATGGCGAGTCGAAGGGCTTTCAGGCTTTCGTCGACCGCAATTTCGACAGGCTCTCGGGCTGGTACGGGCGGCGCGTCGATGGCTCGCTCGATCTGCGGGGGATCACCCTGCTCATCGTCGCCTCGCTCGTGGGCGTGACCGGGTTCATGCTGATGAACACCAATTCCGAGCTTGCCCCGGATGAGGATAACGGCGCGCTCTTCGCGATCCTGAACGGGCCGCGCTACGCGACCAGCGAGTACACCCAGAAATATATCGACCAGGTCGGGCGCGACACGGCCGATATCCCCGAAGTGCGCACCGATTTCTCGATCGCGGGCTTCGGCGGGGACAGCTCTCAGGGCATCTATATCTGGGCACTGAAAGACTGGGCGGACCGCAACCGTAGCCAGAAGGAAATCCAGCAGGAGATTCAGGGCGATCTCGGCAAATCGACCGGGTTGAAAGGCTTCGCCTTCGCCCCGCCGTCGCTGCCGGGCACCGGTGGCGGCCTGCCGATCTCGGTAGTGATCCAGTCGATCCACTCCGCGAAACGCGTCGCCGAGGTGGCCGAGGAGATCAAGAACAAGGCGCAGGCTTCGGGCAAGTTCATCGTCGTGCAGAACTCGCTCAACTTCGACAGCCCGCAGGTCAATGTCACGATCGACCGCGACCGGGCGGCGGCGCTGAACGTGCCGGTCTCGGATATCGGCTCGACCTTGGGCTTGCTGGTGGGCGAGGCGTCAGTGGCGCAGTTCGACCGCGACTCGAACAGCTACGACATCATCCCGCAGGTACCGCAGGAGTTCCGCGCGAATCCCGAAGAGCTGGGCCGTTACTTCGTGCGCTCCTCCTCGGGGGCGATGATCCCTCTGTCTTCGCTTGTGAAGATCGACACCGGGGTGAACGCGTCTTCGATCGAACAGTTCGACCAGTTGAACGCGGCCACGATCACGGCACTGCCGCTTCCCGGTGGGTCCACCGGCGAGGGCGTGCAGACCATCGTCGACATCGCCAAGCAGGTGATGCCCGAAGGCTTCTACGTGAACTATTCGGGCCAGTCGCGGATCGAGACGCAGCAGGGCAACACCATCCTGATCGCCTTCGCGGCGGCCGTGCTGGTGATCTACCTCGTGCTCGCCGCCCAGTTCGAGAGCTTCCGCGACCCCTTCATCATCATGATGACAGTGCCGCTGACGATCTTCGGGGCTGTGCTGCCGCTGAACCTCGGGTTGGGCACGCTCAACATCTATTCCGAGGTGGGGTTGATCACGCTGGTCGGCCTGATCACGAAACACGGGATTCTGATGGTCGAGTTCGCCAATCAGCAGCGCGAGCAGTCGGGCCTCACCCGTCGGCAGGCGATCGTGAAGGCCGCGCAGACCCGCCTGCGTCCGATCCTGATGACCACCGCCGCAATGGCGCTGGCCGTGGTGCCGCTGATCCTCGCGCAAGGCGCGGGCGCAGAGGCGCGCAAGGCGATGGGCCTCGTGATCTTCTCGGGGATCCTGATCGGGACGATGTTCACGCTGTTCGTGGTGCCGATGTTCTACACGTTCATCGCGCCCTCGGATAAATCCTTCAAGGAAGCGGAAGCGAAGCGTCTGGCCGCAGGCTGACGCATAAAGACAAGGCTGGGGGCTTCGCGCCCCCAGACCCCCGCGGGATATTTGGGCCAAGGCGAAGTGTCAGAGCTTCGCCTTGGCCCAATTCATTTTGATCGTGAATTTCGGAGGAAAGAGGGGCAACGCCCCTGCCCCGCTCAGAGATGGGCGAGGTAGCTCGTCACGGCAGGGCGCACGCTGGATTGGCCGGCATTGCGCGCCTGCTGGATCACCTGCCGCAGCTCGCCCAGATCGGCGCGGCGGATCAGGTGTTTGACCGGGCCGATCGAGGCGGGCCGCATCGAGAGCGTACGGATGCCGAGCGCCGCGAAGGTCAGCGACTCGATCGGGCGGCCCGCATCCTCGCCGCAGAAGCTGAGATGGGTGTCCGAGACCGCGCAGCGCGCGATGATCCGTTCGAGGAAGTTCAGGAACGACCCGTCGAGCGTATCGTAGCGGCGGCGCACCCGTTCGTTCTCGCGGTCGGCGGCGAAGAAGAACTGCTTCAGGTCGTTGCCGCCGATCGAGATGAAATCGCAATCGCGGTAGAAGCTGTCGGGCGCGAAGCCGAGGCTCGGGGTTTCCAGCATCGCGCCGATGCGCAACTCGTCGGGGACGGGACGGCCCATCTGCGCCTCGCGGTCACGCACCCGCAGCAGCGTGTCGCGCGCGGCGTAGAATTCCTCGGGCAGCGCGATGAAGGGGAACATGATCGAAGTCGGGCGGCCGTCGGCGGCGCGCAGCAGCGCCTGCAGCTGCATCCGCAGGATCCCCGGCTTGTCGAGCCCCACCCGCAGCGCGCGCCAGCCCATCGCGGGGTTCGGCTCGTCCTGCGGCTTCATGTAGGGCACGACCTTGTCGGAGCCGATATCGAGCGTGCGGAAATTCACCCGCTTGCCGTCGGCGGCATCCATCACCCGCTTGTAGAGCTGCACGAGTTCATTGCGGCGCGGCACCTTGGTGCGGGTCAGGAATTGCAGCTCGGTGCGGAACAGGCCCACCCCGTCGGCGCCGGAGCCCTTCAGCGAGGGCAGGTCCGCCATCAGCCCCGCATTCATCATCAGCGAAACGGTCTGGCCCGATTTGTCTATCGCGGGCTGATCGCGCAGCGAGGCGTAGCGTTTCTGCGCCTCCGCCTGCATCGCGATCTTGTCGCGGAAGGCGTGGGCCACGCTTTCCTCGGGCCGCAGATGCACCACGCCCTGATCGCCGTCGACGAGGATCGGGTCCCCGTTCAGCGCCTCCGCCGTGATCCGGCCCGCATGGATCACCAGCGGGATTGAGAGCGCGCGGGTGACGATCGCAGCATGCGAGCCGACGGAGCCTTCCTCAAGCACCACGCCCTTGAGCTTGCGGTCGTAATCGAGCAATTCCGCCGGGCCGATATTGCGCGCCACCAGCACCGGGTTTTCCGGCATCTCGGCGCCGGTATCGCTGCCTTGCCCCGTCAGCTGGCGCAGCAAGCGGTTCGACAGGTCGTCGAGATCGTTGAGCCGTTCGCGCAGGTAAGGATCGGGCGCCTTGCGCATCCGGTCGCGCGCCGCGTTCTGTTCTTTCTCGACTGCGGCTTCCGCAGAGAGACCCGCGGTGATGTCTTCGAGCATCCGCCGCTTCCAGCCCTTGGAGGCCGCGAGCATCTTGAAGGTCTCCAGCACCTGCCGCTGATCTTTGTCAATCAGGGTCGGGCTGGCCAGCATTTCGTCGATCTTGCCGCGCAGTTCGGTAATCGCCTCTTCGAGGCGCGCGGCCTCGGCCTCGGGATCTTCGGCCACCGGGTTCGTCACGACGACGCGCGGCTCGTGCAGCCAGACGCGGCCCTCGGCGGCGCCCTCCTGACCCGTCGCGCCGCGGAACATGACCGGGAAGCGATGCGTCGCGCCGATCTCGGAATTCTCGCCGCCTGTGAAAGCGCCGAGTTCGGTCATTTCGGCCAGCACCATCGCGACGACCTCGAGCCCGTAAAGTTCGTCATCCGAGAAGCTGCGCTCGTCCTTCGACTGCACGACCAGAACGCCGAGCTTCTCGCCCACACGCTGGATCGGCACGCCGACGAAGCTGGAATAGATCTCTTCGCCCGTCTCCGGCATGTAGCGGAAGCCCGGCTCGGAAGGCGCATCGGCGGAGTTGATCGGACGGCCCGACCGCGCCACGCGGCCCACGAGACCCTCGCCCAGCCGCATCCGCGTGTGGTGGACAGCCTCTGCCTTCAGACCTTCGGTCGCGCAAAGCTCGAGCGTTTCGGGATCGCGGAACAGGTAGATCGAGCACACTTCGGTGCCCATCGAATCCGCAATGATCTGCGTGATGTGATTGAGCCGGTCCTGCCCGTCGCCCTCCGTGGCCAGCGTATCGCGCAGGCGTCGCAACAGCGTGCGACTATCACTTTCGCTCAGTTCCACCATCCGCGCAGGTTGCCCCTGTTGCTGCGGCCCTTCGGGTTACTCAGGCCTTGTCGAGTTCGAAGGCATCATGCAGGGCCTGAACCGCCAGTTCCAGATATTTGCGGTCGACCAGCACCGAAATCTTGATTTCCGACGTAGCGATAACCTTGATGTTGACGTTTTCAGCGGCCAGCGCCTTGAACATCTTCGCCGCGACCCCCGCGTGGGAGCGCATACCGATGCCCACGACGGAAATCTTTGCCACGTCTTCGTCGGCGACCAGCTCGTCGAACTTGATCAGCCCGGCGTCGCGGGCGTCCTCCATCGCCTTGCGGGCGCGGGCGACCTGATTGACCGGGCAGGAGAAGGTCATGTCGGTGACCTTGACCTCATGCTCGGCCTGACGCTCGGAGATGTTCTGGACGATCATGTCGACATTCACCCCCGCATCCGCGAGCGGCCCGAAGATCGCGCTGGCGATGCCGGGGCGGTCTTCGACCGTCACGAGGGTCATTTTCGCTTCGTCGCGAGAAAAGGCGACGCCGGAGACAACTTTCGATTCCATGATTTTATCCTCGTCGCAGACCAGAGTGCCCGAATTCTCCGTGGTTTCCTCGAAGGAGCTTAGCACGCGCAGCGGCACCTTGTAGCGCATCGCGAGCTCGACCGAGCGGGTTTGCAGAACCTTCGCCCCGAGGCTCGCGAGTTCCAGCATCTCCTCGAAGGCGATGCGGTCGAGCTTGCGCGCCTTGGAGGAGACGCGCGGGTCGGTGGTGTAGATGCCGTCGACATCGGTGTAGATGTCGCAACGCTCCGCGCCGAAGGCGGCGGCGAAAGCCACGGCGGTCGTGTCCGAGCCGCCCCGGCCGAGCGTGGTAATCCGGTTTTCCGGCGAGAGGCCCTGGAAGCCCGCGATCACCGCGACCTTGAAGCCTTCGGAGAATTTCTGGTCGAGATTTTCGCGCGGGATCGACACGAAGCGCGCTGCGCCATGCGCCGAGGTCGTGTTGATCGGCACCTGCCAGCCCTGCCAGCTGCGCGCGGAGACACCCATCTCCTGCAGGCGCAGCGACATCAGACCGGCCGTGATATTTTCGCCCGAGGCGACCACGGCGTCATATTCGCGCGCGTCATAGAGCGGCGAGGTCGTCTCGACCCAGTTGACGAGTTCATTGGTCTTGCCCGACATCGCCGAGACAATCACGATGACATCGTAACCGCGTTCGACTTCGCGCTTCACCTTTTCGGCGGCGTTGGCGATCCGGTCGAGATCGGCGACGGAAGTGCCGCCGAATTTCATCACCAGAATGGGCATGGAAATCCCCCTTGGGCAGAGTCGGGCCTCTGCTAGCTCAAGCCGTTGGGCCGCGCAAGAGATTTGGCGTTTCGAGGGTCTCAGATCGGCACTGGGGCGCTGCCCCTCTTCGCTCGCGCGAATTCACCCCGGGATATTTGGAAAGAGCGAAAAGGGTCAGTTCGTCTTGCGCGTGGACAGGAAGGGCAGCGGCAGAACCGGCAGCCCGTCCTCCAGCATCTTGCGCGCCTCTTCGGGTTTCGCCTCGCCGTGGATCGCGCGTTTCTTTGCGGTGCCTTCGTGCATGGCGCGCGCTTCCGTAGCGAAATTCATGCCGACGTAATCGGAATTCTTCTCGATCTCGCGGCGCATCGCGGCAAGGGCCTGTTCGGCCTCGGATTGCGGCTGCGAAAGGGGGCGTTCGGCGGCGGGCTCGCCCGTCTTGCGCGTCTGTGCGACAGGCGGCGCCATCAGGGATTTCTCGACCTTTTTCGAACCGCAGATCGCACATTCCAGCTGGCCTGCGGATTTGAGCGCCTCGAACCCGGAGGCCGAGGGGAACCAACTGTCGAAGCGGTGCTCATTCTCGCATTGCAGCGTATAACGGATCATGTCTGCATCTCCCGGATGCATATGGAAATAAGCGTTTCGCGCCGCGATGCAAGCGCGTCGCAATCGCTCAGATCCGTGCGAGGAGCGCCTTTGCAAGGCTTTCGACATCGGCAGGCGGGCCAAGAGCCCCCCGTGCGGCGCGCGCCATGTCAGCCTGCGCGTCGGCGTCAATCGTGGTGAAAGCGGCCGCAATATCGGCTTCGGTTTCGCAAAGCCGCGCCCCGCCTGCCGCGTCGAGTGCCGCAAAGGCCTCGGCGAAATTCGCGACATCGGGACCGTGCAGCAAGGCACAGCCGAAGCCTGCGGGCTCATAAGGGGTATGGCCGCCCTTTTCGACGAGCGAGCCGCCCACGAAACACAGGCCTGCGCTCGCATACCAGCGGCCCATCTCGCCCAGCGTATCGGCCAGATAGACCTCCGCCGTCGGAGGCTCGTCCTTCGAGCGGGAGGTATGGTGCAGCCCGGCCTTGGCGATCAGCGCCGCGATCTCGGGCGCACGGCGCGGATGGCGCGGAGCGAGGATCAGACGCAGGCCGGGGTGGCGCGCGCGCGCCTTCGCGAAGGCGGCAAGGATCGGCGCGTCTTCCCCCTCATGGGTCGAGGCGGCCAGCACCGTATCGCTGCGCGGCCAGTCGAGCGGCGTGCCGGGCGCGACGGTGATCGCCGTCTTGAGATTGGCGGGCGGCAGCAGCCTTTCGCGCGGCAGGCCGAGATCGAGGAACCGCGCCTCGGACCCCGCATCCTGGGCCGAGAGCGCGGTGATCTGCGCGACCATCGGCTGCGCGATCCCGATCTTGGCCCAGCGCGCCGCCGACCGCGCCGACATCCGCGCCCCGATCACGAAGATCGGCCGCTTCGCATCGGCCACCAGCGCCATGCGGTTCGGCCAAAGCTCGTTCTCGATCACGACGAGCGCGCGGGGATCATGCCGCGACAGGAACCTCCGCAGCGCGGCGCGATGATCGAGCGGCGCCATGCGGATCGCGATGCGCGGATCGGCCCAGCCCTGCCCCAGCTCGCGCGCCGTGACTGTGTTCACCGTCACCAACAGCTGCACCGCGGGATCTGCGGTCAGCAGCGCATCGATCAAAGGCTTGGCGGAGGTCAGCTCTCCATTCGAAGCCGCGTGCAGCCACAAACGGTGCGGCGCGGCCTCCCCGCCGCCCAACCGCTCCGCCAGGGCCGTCCGGCTTTCCCGCCCGCGCAGAACGCGCCAGAGCAGCGCCGCCAGAACAGGCAGGCTCGCGATAGTGACGAGAAGGCGGTAAAGGACCATCACAGGCTCCGGCGAGATTTGCGCCATAGAACGGATCACCCCCCTCACAGGCAAGCCCCTCCTTGCGTTTTCGCAAAGCGACTTTGCGCGAATGAACGGGTCACGGCCTTGTTTCCCGGGCGGCAGCTTGCGAAAGTCTTGCCCGGAGGCGCAGTTCGGGAGGGGCTTATGGAGCAATACGATTATATCGTGGTCGGCGGCGGCAGCGCAGGCTGCGTTCTGGCGAACCGCCTGTCGGAAGATCCGAAAAACAAGGTGCTGCTGCTGGAAGCAGGCGGGCGCGACAATTACCACTGGGTGCATATCCCGGTGGGCTACCTGTACTGCATCGGCAATCCGCGCACCGACTGGGGCTACAAGTCGAAAGCCGATCCCGGTCTGAACGGGCGCGAGCTGCTCTATCCGCGCGGGCGTATCCTTGGCGGCTGCTCCTCGATCAACGGCATGATCTACATGCGCGGTCAGGCGCGCGATTACGATATGTGGGCGCAGTCCGGCAATCCCGGCTGGAGCTGGGACGACGTGCTGCCGCTGTTCAAGAAGCAGGAAGATTTCTATCGCGGCGAGAGCGACCTGCACGGCGCGGGCGGCGAATTGCGGGTGGAAGAAGCCCGCGTGCGCTGGGAGATGCTCGACACGTTCCTCGAGGCCGCCGAGGAGGCCGGCTTCCCGCGCACCGACGATTTCAACACAGGCACCAACGAGGGCGGCGGCTATTTCCACGTCACGCAGAAAGCCGGCTGGCGCTGGAGCGCGGTGAAAGCCTTCCTGAGACCCGCGATGAAACGCCCGAACCTGCGGATCGAGACCAATGCGCAGGTCGAAAAGCTCCTGATCGAGGAGGGCCGCGTCATCGGCATCCGCTACAATCAGAATGGCCAGAGCCATGACGTGAAGGCGGGCGAAACGGTGCTCTCCGCCGGTTCGGTCGGCTCGGTGCAGATCCTCGAGCTGTCGGGGATCGGACGCGGCGACGTGCTGTCCGAGCATGGCATCACCCCGGTCGCCGAGGTCGATGGCGTGGGCGAGAACCTGCAGGACCACCTGCAACTGCGCCTCATCTACAAGGTCTCGGGCGTCAAAAGCCTCAACACCATGTCCTCGACCCTTTGGGGCAAGGCGAAGATCGGGATGGAATATGCGCTGTTCCGCTCGGGGCCGATGTCGATGTCGCCCTCGCAAGCCGGGATCTTCACGCGCAGCTTCCCCGAGAAGGAAACGCCCGATCTGGAATATCACGTCCAGCCGGTCAGCCTCGACAAGTTCGGCGATGCGGTCCACCCCTTCCCCGGCATGACGGCGAGCGTGTGCAACCTGCGCCCCGAAAGCCGCGGCCATGTGCATATCACCTCACCCGATTTCCGCGCCCATCCCGAGATCGCGCCGAATTACCTCTCGACTGAGGGCGACCGCCGCGTCGCCGCCGAAGCGATCCGGCAGGTCCGCCGCGTCGCCTCGCAACCCGCTTTCGCGAAATACAAACCCGAGGAATACAAGCCCGGCCCGGACTATCAGACCGAGGCGGATCTCGTGAAAGCGGCGGGTGATATCGGTACCACGATCTTCCACCCCGTCGGCACCTGCCGGATGGGCTCGGATGACGGCGCGGTGGTGGACTCGCGGCTGCGGTTGAAAGCGCTGAAAGGGCTGCGCATCGCGGATGCCTCGGTGATGCCGACGATCACCTCGGGCAACACCAACGCGCCGACGATGATGATCGCCGAGAAGGCGGCGCAAATGATCCTCGAGGATGCGAAGGGCTGAGGGTTCGGAGGGGGCGCTGCCCCCGCTCCTTCGGAGCCCCCCGGGATATTTTCGCCAAGAGGAAGAGAGACTTCCTTCCTCTTGGTCTAAATATCCCCGCCGGAGGCATCCGACATTGGCCAGAGGCGCGGCGCGTCGATCACTTGGCGATACGGGCCACCAACTCCTCGCGCAGCACGCCCTCATCGGTGCCGGTGTCGCGGGCAAGGCGCTTGAGGCCGAAATGGACGCGGGCGATTTCCTGATAATAGCTGGTGAAGGCGTAGTTGACGGCCGCGCCCGCGACCGCGCCAAGGACCGGGGCCGCCTGAGCCGCGAGTTTCTGACCCAGCACGATCGACAGGCGCGGCGCGACCTTGGCGATCAGGGATTTCATGCTCGGCCCCGTAATCGTCGCCCGCGCGGCGAGGAAGCTCAGATCCATCCCGTCATCGTCCTCGAGCGGCCCGGCAGAGGCGAAAACGCGCAGGCATTCCAGCCGCACTTCCTCGGACGCCGGGTCGAAGCCGTGCTCGGCGGCGATGCCTTGGATCGCGCGCAGCAGCATGGTGACCGTGAAAGGCAATTCCGCGAGCGAACTGCCCAAGCCCCCGACACCGCCCGCCGCGCCCATCGCGGTGGTCAGCGTGCGGTTCATCCAGTCGGGCCGGTCGGCGACGATCCCGCGCGAGCGCTCAGCAGCGGTCATCGCCCCTGACAAGGCGCGTTCGGTCGCCCCGTCGAGTCCATTGCGGACCGGGGTAGGCAATTTGCTCAGAAGCCCCTCGGCAGAGCCTCCGATATAGCCGATCACCTGCATCACCACGCCGCCTGCCGCGCGGTGGCGTTTCGCGAGCGAGTCGAGCTGACCCAGAATCGCCGGGTCGCTCACGGGGGGAAGAATATCTGCCATCATCGCCTCCTTGCCTTTCCCTGATATGGGGCGGCGGAGGCGCTTCGGCAATCAGTCGTCTTTCTCGACTTGGCCTTTGACGCCGTCCCAGGCGCCGGGCACCAGTTCGAGGCCCAGAACGCGGTCGGGGTTGGTGGGCGGCGGCATCTCGACATCGTCGAGCTTCTCGAAGCCGAAGCGTTGGTAATAGGGCGCGTCGCCCACCAGCAGCACCCGCTCCCAGCCGAGATCGGCAGCGCGGGAAAGACTTTCATGCATCAGGATTCCGCCCAGTCCTTCGCCCTGACGCGTCGGGTGGACCGCGATCGGCCCCAGCAGCAGCACGCGCTTGCCGCCGACCCTGACCGGCCAGAAGCGGATCACGGCGGCGAGGATGCCGTCCTGGCGCAGCGTCAGGCAAAGCGGGCGCACCGGATCGACCCCGTCGCGCAGCCGGTAGGAGGACAGCGCCGTGCGGCCCGGCGCGAAGCAGAGGTCATAGAGCGCCTCGACTTC
>NZ_DFRG01000253.1:0-13427 GCF_002378135.1 Thioclava sp. UBA3469 | reverse complement strand
CATGGCGAAGTTGAAGGTCATGAATTCGACGATCGGGCGCAGGCCGCCCATCGCGGCACCCGTCCCGATACCGGCGAAACCGTATTCGGTGATAGGCGTGTCGATAACGCGCTTGGGCCCGACTTCGTCGAGCAGTCCCTGCGTGACCTTGTAGGCACCCTGGTATTCGGCGACTTCCTCGCCCATGACGAATACGCGGTCGTCGGCGCGCATTTCCTCGGCCATGGCGTCGCGCAGCGCTTCACGTACGCTGGTGGAGATGAAACCGGTGCCTTCGGGAACCTCGGGGTCCTTCACATCGGTCTTGCGCGCGGGCTTGGTGATTTCCGCTTCGCTCGTCGCGTCGCTATCCGGCCGTCCGACATCCTTGCCCTCGCCGGGAACGTCCTCGACCGTTCCACTGTCAGCAGGCGCCTCGATATCGGACGCATCCTCGCCTTCACCGGCGAGCATGGCGATCACGGTGCCGACCTTCACGCCCTCGGTGCCCTCCTCGATCAGGATCTTGCCAAGCGTGCCCTCGTCGACCGCTTCGAATTCCATGGTCGCTTTGTCGGTCTCGATCTCGGCGATGATGTCACCGGCCGAAATCTCGTCGCCCTCTTTCTTGAGCCATTTCGCCAGCGTGCCCTCTTCCATCGTGGGCGAGAGCGCGGGCATCAGAATCTTGGTTGCCATCTGTCTTTCCCCCCTCAGGCGTTCTGCGGCGCGACATCGGTATAGATGTCGGTGTAAAGTTCATCCGCGGAGGGCTCGGGGCTCTCCTTGGCGAAATCGGCGGCGCCGTTGACGATCGCCTTGATATCCTTGTCGACCTGCTTGAGCTCGTCCTCGGTCGCGTGCTTGCCGGTCAGCAGAAGCTGGCGGACCTGCTCGATCGCGTCACGCTCTTCGCGCATCTTCTGCACCTCTTCGCGGGTCCGGTATTTCGCCGGGTCCGACATCGAGTGGCCGCGATAGCGATAGGTCTTGATCTCGAGAATGTAGGGGCCCTTGCCCGAGCGGCAGTGCGCGACGGCCTTCTCGCCGGCCTGCTTCACCGCAAGCACGTCCATTCCGTCGACTTCCTCGCCCGCAATGCCATAGGCAAGGCCGCGCTCGTAGAAGTCGGGCGACTTGGTCGCGCGCTTCACGCTGGTGCCCATGGCATATTGGTTGTTCTCGATCACGAAGACGACCGGAAGATCCCAGAGCTGCGCCATGTTGTAGGTCTCAGCGACCTGACCCTGGTTCGCCGCGCCATCGCCGAAATAGGTGAAGGTGACGTTGTCGTTGCCCTTGTACTTATCCGCGAAGGCGAGGCCCGCGCCGATCGGCACCTGCGCTGCGACGATGCCGTGGCCGCCGTAGAAATGCTTCTCTTTCGAGAACATGTGCATCGAGCCGCCCTTGCCCTTCGAGTAGCCGCCATCGCGGCCCGTGAGCTCGGCCATCACGCCTTTCGGGTCCATCCCGCAGGCGAGCATGTGCCCGTGATCGCGATAGGAGGTGACACGCTTGTCGCCTTCCTTCGCCGCGGCCTCGAGGCCGACGACCACCGCTTCCTGCCCGATATAAAGGTGGCAGAAGCCGCCGATCAGACCCATGCCGTAAAGCTGACCCGCCTTCTCTTCGAAGCGCCGGATCAGCAGCATGTCATGGTAATATTGCTTGAGTTCCTCGGCCGAGACATTCGCGCCCGCTTTGGCGCCGCTCGCCGAGCCTTTCCGTGCTGCCATTGGTCAGACCTCCCTTGGCCGGAATAGTTTAGCGTTAAACCATTCCTTACAGCAATGCCGGGCCGAAGGCAATGACCCTGCGGTATCGCAGGGCAGGAATGGCACTCACGTTTCAACTAGGGCCGGTGAGGCGGTTTTCGAGCGATGTTTGTGCCGCGAAAATGGGCAGGCCTATAAGCCTCTCAGCGGATCACGATCTCGTCCGAGCGCATCGAGCCCAGCACTTCGCGCGCCCGGCTGTCGAGAAGGTCCAGATCGAGGTAATCGTCGGAGAGGCGATGGGTCAGGTTGGCCATCCGGTCGACCTTGGCGCGCAGGGCATCGCGCTCGGCGCGCTTGGCGTCGATTTCCGCTTCGATCTGCACGCGGCTGAGAATCCCGTAACGCCCCTGCACGGCGGCAAAGGCGAAATAGGCGCCCAGCACCACCGCCACGGTCACGAAAATCAGAGGCCCGATCGTGGGGCGTCTCATCACCATTGTCCTGCCTCGCTTCTTCGTTGGTCGCGTGCCTGTCCCCCAGACCCGCGCCACGGCCTCTGACGGGCCCTGTGTCTCGAATCATGTCACATGTGATTCGTCATTGGAATCCCCCGGATGATCAATTCTGCAAAGATTTCGCATGCCGTTGCGCTCTGGGTTGCGCACCGGGCTGCGCATTGGGCGGTCTGCCTCGCACGGGCAAGGCCCACATGTGCGCGGACTTGCCCCGGCGCGCGCATCTGGCTAGGCAGGTTTCGCAGCAGGAAAGGCGCGTATGTGAGCATCTCCGGGTTCATCAAGGCGGTCGGGTCGAAGAAGATGCGTCTCTTCGGTATCACCGCGCCGCCCGCAGCCGAAAGGCGCGAGGGGCTGGCCCTCGTCGCCATCGTGAAGAACGTGGGCGACTACATCCTCGAATGGCTGGAATTCCACACGGCGGCCGGGGCGCGCCACGTCTTTCTCTATGACAATGGATGCACTGACGACACGCTGGCCAAGATCGCCGCGTCGCCCTTCGCGGCGTCCGTCACCGTGACCCCCTGGCGTATGGCCGGCTACGACCCGGCCACGGAGCGCCGCATCTCGCAGCAGGTCGGGGCCTATGCCCATGCGGTCACCACCTTCGGCGCCGATTTCGAGCGCATGGCCTTCATCGATATCGACGAATTCCTCGTCCCCGATCCCGGGCTGAGCCTGATGGAGGCGATCACGCAGCATGGCGATCACTCGAACATCTCGCTGCCTTGGCACATGTTCGGCCATGCGGGCCACGAGACGCGCCCCGACAGCTGGGTGACGCGCGCCTTCACTGCCCGTGCGCCGGTTCCTTATGCCCGCGACAGCGATCTTCTGCGGTTCAAATGTATCGTCGACCCGTCCCGCGTCTCCGCTGTGGGCGTTCATAGTTTCGAGACCGTGGATATGGGCGACCGCACCGCCAACGCGGCGGGGCAGGTGGTGTCGAACCGCGCGCGCAAGCAGGAGAGTTTCTTCACTTCGAGTCCGCTGCAGCTGAACCACTACTACCTGCTCTCGAAAGCCGAGCTGGAGACCAAACTCGCCCGCGGCCCGATCAATTTCGGCGGCGCCGAAGGGTATCGCAAACGCGTTCTGCAGAAAGTCGCCGAGATCGAACGCGCGCCAGTCGAGGATCGCAAGGCGGTCGCGTATTTTGAGGCGCGCTTAGTCGAGCGGGGTGGGGCAGTCCGATGACATTCTCGGTCGCTTATGTCTTCGATACTGGTTTTGAGCGGTGTACGCTGGTTTCGCTCCATTCGCTGTTGACGCACGCGTCTTGTCCGCTGGAGATCGCTCTCTTCAGCGAGACACCGAGCGCCGAGTTTTCACGTCGGATCGCCGCCTTGGAAAAAGTTTTTCCGGGGAGCACGATGACGTTGCGGCCTTTGCCGGGGGCAGCTCGCGGTGCCGCGACGCGCGGGCATATCTCCGCGGCGACGATGGGGCGACTGTTTCTGCCAGAAGTGATGACGGGGCGTGTGCTCTATATCGATGGGGACACGTTAGTTCGCCACGATATTGCTCCGCTTGGGCAGGCCGATCTGGAGGGCCGACCGCTTGGCGCGTGTCGTGCGCCCCGGATGCATGGCGCATGGCTCACAACTCAAGAGCCGCACCGCGTGCTCTGGCCGCGGCCTTTTCGGCAGCGTGTAGCGGCTGCGCAAGCGATCCCCGGGCTTGATCCTGGTCAGTATGTTAATGCAGGCGTGCTACTCATGGATATGGAGAGCATTCAGGCCGAAGGTTTCGTGCAGCCGATGGCCGATTGGCGCCAAGCCGAGACCTATACTCAGCGCGATCAGGATCACCTCAATATTGTCTTCCGTGACCGCATCACATTTCTTGCGCCTGAATGGAACTCGATTTGGGGCAATATGAGGACCGCGAGGCGCCCATTCCGCGCCGCCGAGCGCGCAGCCTATGCAATCTCGCGCGACGACCCTGCTATTCTACATTATACTGGCAAGCGAAAGCCCTGGGGCGGCGATACTCGCGCCCGCAAGACCCGCGAACGGCGATGGGGCGCGGAATGGTGTGCCGCCGAGGCGCGGATGCTGTCGCAGCTGGATAGTATCTGACAGATAACACGACTGGAAAGGTAGGGGCCCAAGTGCGGCACGTTCATCTCCTCGACACTTCGATCAGTTCCGGTAACCGCGGCGACGATATCATCGTCGATTTTGCACGGCGGCACCTGATGAGCGCGGTTGGCGACAGTTTCCTATCGACTTCGTCCAGTCATGACGGGCTCGGTCGGTATAGCCGGAAGCTCGCTGCGCGCGCGGATGTAGCCTTCTTGCTCGGCTCGAACGCGCTAGCGGCTGATTACAGAGGGCGAAAGTTTCACTGGCGGGTGACATGGCGCGATATTCCGGCGCTGGCAGAAAAGGTAGTATTGCTTGGCGTTGGAGCACACAAGGATTTCGATCGTGTTAATCCGCGCCAAATTAGCTTTCTGCGCAAGGTTCTTTCGCCGCGCCACATCCATTCGGTGCGCGATGCGCAGGCGGGGCAGATTCTTGAGCGCTGCGGGCTCGAGTTCATCAATACCAGTTGCCCGACGCTTTGGGGCTACGCCACGGTACAGCCCGAGATGCGGCGTAATCCGAAGGTCGCCTGCTTCACCTTGACGGCGGGAAAGCCGCAGCCCTCTGATCGCTACCTAATCCAGACCCTGAGCGAGTGCTATGAGCGAGTACTATTCTGGCCCCAGCAAGAGCCCGACCTTGCATATATGGAGCAAATTCGAGGTGCTGCGCGGATTGAAGTCATCGCGGGCAACCTTGCCGCCTATGACGCAACTCTGGCTAGCGAGCGGCCCGACTATGTCGGCACGCGGCTGCACGGGGGAATCCGCGCGATGTCTTATGGTTGCCGGACGCTAGTGCTTTCGATTGATAACCGTGCAAGCGCGCTCGGCGCGGAGGCGGGCGTGCCGGTGCTCGCACGGACACGACTAGAGGCGGATTTGGTTGAACGCATTTCAAGCAATACGCCCGCTAGAATCACAGTTGACGCAGCGGGCGTCGCCCGTTTCCTTGAACAGTTCCGCGGCGCATGATCTGAAAAGAGGAGGCCGCGACCTCCTCTCAATAAAATCTTGGTGCGGCGATGCGGATTACCCCGCCACCGAGGCTGCGTGGATCGAGGTGATCGCCTCTTCCAGCATCGCGTTGAACTCCACGTCCGACTGTTGAGCCGAGAGGCCCTCCGTCAGCGCGCGCGAGAACGATGCGATCATGCCGGTGTTCTTCGCGAGCTTCTCGTTCGCCTCGTCGCGCGAATAGCCGCCCGAGAGCGCCACGACCTTCAGCACCTTCGGGTGATCAACCAGCGGCTTGTAGCGGTTCGGCTCGGTCGGCAGCGAGAGCTTCAGCATCACCTGCTTGCCCTCGGGCACCGTGTCGAGATGGCTGAGGATCTCGGCCAGCAGCATCTGCTCGGCCTCGTCCTTGTCGGAGATCGAGATCGTCACTTCCGGCTCGAGGATCGGCACGAGCCCGTGGCTCAGCACCTGCATGCCCAGCTCGAACTGCTGATCGACGATCGCCTTGATGCCGCCGACATTGGCCGCCGAGATCACCGACCGCTCCTTGGTGCCGAAGATGCCCGCCTTGACCGCGCGCGACAGCAGATCGTCGAGGTTCGGGATCGGCTTCATCAGCTGCACGCCGTTCTCTTCGGCCTCCAGCCCCTTGTCGATCTTCAGGAAGGGCACCACGCCGCGCTTTTCCCAGAGGTAAGTGGCGGTGGGCGTGCCATCGATCTCGCGATCCATCGTCTGTTCGAACAGGATCGCGCCGACCACTTTCTCGCCGGTGAAGGCGGGGGATTTGATGATCCGCGCACGCATCTGGTGGATCAGGTCGAACATTTCCTCTTCGCCGTTATAGGCGTCTTCCTCGATCCCGTAGAGCCGCAGCGCCTTGGGGGTGGAGCCGCCCGATTGGTCGAGGGCTGCGATGAAGCCGTTGCCCTCGCGCATCTGCTCGGTCTGCTTGGCGTTGGACATGGAAATTCCTCCTGCGGGATATGGTGTTGCCAGAAGGGATAGTTTCCGCGCCGAGGCGATGCAACGCTGGTGACGCTAACATCGCGAAATGGCGTGAATTTTGGCGTGACCTCGCCGCTGCGCGCCGTCCTGCGCCGCGAAAAGACGCGCAAATGAAAAGGGCCGGGGCGCTCTCGCAGCCCCGGCCCGATCAGTCTCTGCGCCCTGTCACAGGGCGCGAAGCTCAGCTTTGCTGGTCGAGCGCCGCGACGCCCGGCAGGACCTTGCCTTCCATCCACTCGAGGAAGGCGCCGCCCGCGGTCGAGATATAGGAGAAGTCCTTCGCCGCATCGGCCTTGTTGAGCGCCGCGACCGTATCGCCACCGCCTGCGACCGAGATCAGCTTCTCGTCGCGGGTCAGCTCGGCCGCTTTCGCCGCCGCCGCATTGGTCGCCGCATCGAAGGGCGCGATCTCGAACGCGCCGAGCGGGCCGTTCCAGATCAGCGTGCGCGAGTTCTCGAAGACCTTCGTGATTTCCTCAACGGATTTCGGACCGGCATCGAGGATCATCGCATCCGCCGGGCAGGCGTCATTGGCCACGGTCTCGTTCTCGGCGCCCGCCTTGAACTCGCGCGCCACGACCACGTCGACGGGCAGGTGGATCTTGCAGCCCGCATCCTTGGCCTTCTCCATGATCTCTTTCGCCGTGCCCGCCATGTCGCGCTCGGCCAGCGATTTGCCGACATCGATGCCCTGCGCAACAAGGAAAGTGTTCGCCATGCCGCCGCCGATGATCAGGTGATCGACCTTGGCCACCAGATTGCCCAGCAGGTCGAGCTTGGTCGAGACCTTCGCGCCGCCCACGACCGCCGTCACCGGACGCTCGGGGTCACCAAGGGCCGCCTCGAGCGCCTTCAGCTCGGCTTCCATCAGGCGACCGGCGGCTGCGGGCAGAATCTTCGCGATGCCTTCGGTCGAGGCATGGGCGCGGTGCGCAGCCGAGAAGGCGTCGTTGACATAGACCTCGCCAAGCGCGCCCATTTCGGCGGCCAGCATCGGATCGTTCTTCTCTTCGCCTGCGTGGAAGCGGGTGTTCTCCAGCAGAAGAACCTCGCCTTTCTGCAGCGCGCCCACGGCTTCCTTGGCGGGGCCGCCGACGCAGTCCTTGGCGAATTTCACCGGGAAGCCGAAGGCGTTCTCCAGCGCGGGAACCAGCGGCTCGAGGCTCATTTCGGGGACGACCTGACCTTTGGGGCGACCGAAATGCGCCAGCAGCACCGGTTTGCCGCCCTTCGACATGATGTCCTGCACGGTCGGCACGATCTTCTCGATGCGCGTCGCGTCGGTCACTTTTCCGTTCTCCACGGGCACGTTGATATCCACGCGCACCAGCACGACCTTGCCGTCCAGATCGACCTCGTCGAGGGTTTTCCAAGCCATGAAATCACTCTCCCTATCTGCGCAGGGGACCATCATGAATGTGGCCCGCTCCCGCGGCTTGCGTTCTTCATGCCTGCGGCGATGGGTCGCGTCAACACGGCTGACCGAACTGCGGCGCTTTGTCCTTGCCGCGCAAGGGCCTCGCTCCTATGGTCAGCCCAAATTTTCAACGGAGGACCCAATGGCCGATATCAAGGATCCCGAGAACACGATCATCATCGAGCTCAAGGACGGGCCGGTCGTGATCGAGCTTCTCAGCGACGTCGCCCCGAAACATGCCGAGCGCATGAAGCAACTCGCCCGCGACGGCGCCTATGACAACGTGGCCTTCCACCGCGTGATCGAGGGCTTCATGGCCCAGACCGGCGATGTCGCGAACGCGAATATGGAAAAGGACTACAATCCGGGCCGCGCGGGCACGGGCGGCTCGCAATATCCCGACCTTCCGGCGGAATTCTCGAAGCTGCCGCATGATCGCGGGACGCTGGGCGCTGCGCGCTCGCAGAACCCGAACTCGGCCAATTCGCAGTTCTTCATCAACTTCAAGGACAACCATTTCTTGAACGGTCAATACACGGTCTATGGCCGCGTAATCTCCGGGATGGAGAATGTCGACAAGATCGCGCGCGGCGAGCCGCCGCAGAACCCCGACCGGATGATCTCGGTGAAGGTGGCCGCCGATGCGTAATATCCTGCGCCGCACCGTTCTCGCCGCCGCCGCAAGCCTCGTGGTCGCAGCGCCTGCTGCCTTCGCACAAGACAGCTCGGGCGTGGCCGATACCGGCGGGCCGAAGCTCGTCCTGCAGATCGGCGGTCAGACCGAGGGCAAGGTCGTGATCGACCTGCTCACCGACAAGGCCCCGAAATCCGCCGAACGCCTGATGACGCTCGCCAAGGAAGGCAAATACGACGATGTCGTCTTCCACCGCGTGATCGACGGCTTCATGGCCCAGACCGGTGACGTCCAGTTCGGCAAGAAGGGTGGCGACACGTCGATGGCCGGTATGGGCGGCTCCGATCTGCCCGACCTGCCGGCGGAGTTTTCGAACATCTCCTTCCAGCGCGGCATCGTGGGCATGGCCCGCTCGGCCGATCCGAACTCGGCCAATTCGCAGTTCTTCATCATGTTCGCCCCCGCGCCCCATCTCGACGGGCAATATACCGTCGTGGGCCATGTCGTGAGCGGCATGGATGTGGTCGACAAGATCAAGAAGGGCGACGCCGCGCGCAACGGCGTGGTCGACGACCCCGATTACATCGTCAAGGCGACGGTGGAAGACAAGTAAACCGGGCAGGGGGGCTTCGGCCCCCTTTCTCTTGCGCAGGCTTCCACTTTCGGCTTGGCCCAAATATCCCGGGGGGCTTCGCGTCAGCGAAGCGGGGCAGCGCCCCTCCCAGCTTTCAGAGCCGCGCGATCCGCTCGGTCAGAAGCGTGTAGAACCCGTCCGCATCCAGATCGCCCATGAACATCGCATTCGGCGCCCGGTCGGTCACGCGCCACCAGTCGGCGACGGTCATGCCCATCGTCAGCTCCGACGTCGTCTCGATCTCGACATTGATATGCCGCCCCGTGAACAGGTCGGGCTTGAGCAGATAGGCGATCACGCAGGGATCGTGCAGCGGCGCGCCTTCGGAGCCGTATTTTGCCATGTCGAACCGCTCGAAGAAGTCGGTCCAGCTCGCGACCGCATGGCCGACGCGGGTGCCGAGATTGCGGAACGCCTCGACGCGGGCGCGGGTGGTGAGCGCCTTATGCGTCACGTCGAGCGGCATCACCACCAGCGGCACGCCGGATTTGAACACGATCTCGGCGGCCTGCGGGTCGACATGGATGTTGAATTCGGCGGCGGGCGTGGTGTTGCCCACCTCGAAATAGGCGCCGCCCATTAGCACGATCTCTGCGATCTTCTCGGCGATGTCGGGGGCGCGTTGGAGCGCGGTCGCGATATTGGTCAGCGGGCCCAGTGGGCAGAGCGTCACGCTGCCGGCGGGATGGGCGCGCAGCGTCTCGATCAGGAAGTCGACCGCGTGCTGGTCCTGGAGCGGCATCTGAGGCTCGGGCAGTTCGATCCCGTCGAGCCCGGTCTTGCCATGGACATATTCCGCCGTGACCAGGTCGCGCGCGAGCGGCCGGTCGCAGCCCGCATAGACCGGCACATCCGTCCGCCCGGCCAGTTCGCAGACCACGCGCGCGTTCTTGGACGTCAGCGGCAGCGGCACGTTCCCGGCGACACAGGTGATGCCCAGAACTTCGAGGTCGGGGCTGGCCAGCGCCAGCAGGATCGCCACCGCGTCATCCTGTCCGGGATCGGTATCGATGATGATCTTGCGCGCCATTTTCGCCTCCTTCGCGGGTCCGGCGCGACCTTGGCGTGGTGTCGCGGCGATGTCCAGATATGGGGAGGGGTGACCCTCGGGCACACCAAATCGACATTACCTATGCGTGTGTTCGCCCCGAACCTTTCCTGCGGACGGCCACATTTGGCCACAATCGGTCTCTAGACCACTACTTGCAGGGAAGGACACCCAGACATGAACCAGCATCACATCTTCATCGCAGCGCCCGCTTCGGGTGGAATGAGTGGCCAGATGGCACGCACGCTTGGCTGTGGGCAGGACGCTTTGGCCCGCGCAGGCTACGGTCCGGCGGTGATCGGGGCTGCGGCTGGCGGGCGTGTCCATCTCGATTCGCAACTGATCGGCGATGCGGCGGCGGGGCTCTATCACCTCTTCGCCCGGGCTCAGGAACGGGCCGAGCGGTTTCGCGAGGCGCTAAGCGGTTCGGTCGGACGCGTGGTGCTCTATGCGCCGAGCTATGAAGACTATTACCCGGCGCTCTGGCGTGATCTCGCCGCGCGCCGCCCGCTCAAGCCCTTCGCAGAGCTGACGCCGCGCCTGATGGCGCGTCCGCGCCGCTGGGTGAACGTGGTGCGCGATCTGAAAGCCGGTCTCAACCCGCGCGAAATCATCGTGCTGCCGCATGGCTCGAAGATCGGCGAGGCGATGGCCGCGCTGGTGCCGGGCGCGTCGCTCGATCCCGCGCCCGATGCCGAGACCGCGCATGCCGATACGGTGATCGCGATGATGCAGCGCCTGCACCATTCGGGCGTCGTGATCGGGCCGAAGCAAAAGCGCCGTCTGGCGCGGTTCCATCACCAGCAGCCGCAAGGCACGCCGATCGCCGAGTTCGATCCGCTCGACCGGGCCTCGCTGCAGCGCCGCTACGAGCAGGATCTCGAACAGATGGCCGCCATCGACGGTGTGCGCATCGGCCCCGACGAGGCGCTGCAGATCGCGGCCCAGTAAGCGCTGCGGTTACGCTCCAATTCCGGACAATGAAAAAAGCGGCGCCCGATGGACGCCGCTTTCTCTGTTTTAGGTCTGATCGCGATCAGCCGTCGAGATCGACCTCGTCGATCAGCTTCAGCGCGGTCGGGCGCAGCTCTGCCAGCGTCGCGAGATCGAGCGTGTCGGGCGTGAACTCGCCCCAGCTTTGCACCAGTTCGGACCGCGCAACGCCCGGCTTGATCGGGAATTCGTGGTTGGTCTGGGCGTAGATTTTCTGCGCCTCATCCGAGACGAGGAATTCCATCAGCTTGAGCGCATCCTCGCGGTTCGGCGCGGATTTGGTCATCGCCATGCCCGAGACGTTCATATGGGTGCCGCCGTCCTCGAAGACCGGGAAGGTGATGCGGACGGAATTGGCCCATTGCGCCTGCTCGGGATCGGCGAGCATCTGGCCCATGTAATAGGTGTTGCCCAGCGAGATGTCGCATTCGCCCGCCCAGATCGATTTCACCTGGCTGCGGTCGTTGCCTTCCGGCGTCTTGGCGAGGTTCGCCTTCAGCCCTTCAAGCCATTCCTTGGTCGCCTCTTCGCCGTGATGGGCGAGATAGGCCGAAGTGAGCGCGACATTGTAATCCGAGGTGAAGGAGCGGGTGCAGATGCGGCCCTTCCAGGTATCGGAGGCGAGGTCTTCATAGGTCGTCACCTCGCCATCGGCCACGCGCTCTTTCGAGGCATAGACGATGCGGGCGCGCGAGGTCAGGCCGAACCAGTGGTTCTGCGGATCGCGGAATTCGGCCGGGATCGCGTCTTGCAGCGCCGGGTCCTCGACCGCCTGCGTCACGTCCGCATTCACCACTTCGCTCAGCCGCGCGATGTCGACGGTCAGCACCAGATCGGCGGGGGAGCGGTCGCCCTCTGCTTTGAGGCGCTCGACCATGCCTTTCTCGACATAGGCGATGTTCACCGCGATCCCGGTCTCTTCGGTGAAAGCGTCGAGCACGGGCTGGATCAGTTCGGGCTGACGGTGGGAGTAGATGTTCACATCCGCAAGCGTCGGCGTGGCGAGGGCCGTGCCCATCAGGGCGAGGGCGAGGGTCCGGGTCATTGAAGTCTCCATTCGCGTTTTCGTGAGCGAAGAGGTAGCTGGCGTTCACGAACGCGTCAATGCCTGAGTGAAACAATCGGAAATAAATTGCCGCCCGCTTCCTGCCCGCTTTTTGGGCGTTCGATTTCCCGACAGGCAGGGGCAGGGCGCATTTTTCGAAATTGCGGCTTTTACCGAAGCCCTTGCTCCGTCATCGTGATCTGGCGAAGACCTATTGCGGGAGCGAGACTTATGGCGATCCATGCCAGCATTTATCACCTGACCCATTACACCTATGACCGCCCGGTGACGCTCGGCCCGCAGATCATTCGCCTGCGGCCTGCGCCGCATTCGCGCACCCGCGTGATCTCGCATTCGCTCAAGGTCTCGCCCGGCGGGCATTTCGTGAATCACCAGCAGGACCCCTATGGCAACTGGCTCGCGCGCTTCGTCTTCCCCGAGCCGGTGACCGAGCTGAAGATCGAGGTGGACCTGACGGCGGACATGACCGTCTACAACCCGTTCGACTTCTTCACCGAGGAATTCGCCGAGGAATGGCCCTTCGACTATCCCGAGGAGCTGCGTGACGACCTGTCGATCTACCGCACGCCAGAGCCGGAAGGCCCGCTGCTGGCGCAGTTCATCGGCGAGATCGACTACACGATCAAAGGGACGGTCAATTTCCTGGTCGCGCTGAATGCGCATATCTCGAAGGTGGTGGATTACACGATCCGCATGGACCCCGGCGTGCAGACGCCCGAGGAGACCTTGCAGAAACGCTCGGGCTCGTGCCGGGACAGCTCGTGGCTCTTGGTGCAGGTGCTGCGGCATCTCGGCTTCGCGGCGCGGTTCGTGTCGGGCTATCTGATCCAGTTGAAGCCCGATCTGGAGGCGCTCGACGGGCCATCGGGCACCGATCACGACTTCACCGACCTGCACGCGTGGTGCGAGGTCTTCATCCCCGGCGCGGGCTGGATCGGTCTGGACCCGACATCCGGATTGCTGACCGGCGAGAGCCATATCCCACTGGCGGCCACACCCCATTTCCGCAATGCCGCGCCGATCTCGGGGGGCTTCTCCTCGGTCGGCAGCCCGGAGGTGAGTTTCGCTTTCGACATGACGGTGGACCGGGTGGCCGAACATCCGCGCATCACCAAGCCGTTTTCCGACGAGGCCTGGGACCGGCTCAATGCGCTGGGGCGCAAGGTGGATGAGAGCCTGAAGGCGGGCGATGTGCGCCTGACCATGGGGGGCGAGCCGACCTTCGTTGCCATCGACGACATGGAGAGCCCCCAGTGGAACACCGAAGCGCTGGGCGAGCACAAGCGTGAGCGCGCCGAGGCGCTGCTGACCCGACTGCAGGAAGCCTACGCGGCAGGCAGCGTCATTCAGCAGCAACAGGGCA